>JAGQOS010000615.1 GCA_020427265.1 Planctomycetales bacterium | reverse complement strand
ACACACAGACGATGGGGAGTTGCGACTTGTCGATGCCATCGTCGATCAACATGGCGAGCCCATCGACGAGGACTTGCGAACCGTGCTCGGCCTCGATTCGATTGTGCCGCACGAAGCGCCATTACCTCGCATTGCCGACGGCGATGTCGAGCGATTAAGATTTGCCGCGGAAGCCGCGCTAACCAGCCACTGCAAAGGTGACGACGTCCAGCTCGATTTCCTCGCCTCAGTGCTCATCTGGTGTAAACGCGCTGCCGGGAAGCTGCGATTCGAAATCGGGGCGGCGGTTGCGGAACTCGAATTCGACGATTGGGCGAAAACGCTCGAAGCGCCGCGTTATCGTTGCCCGGTTACAGGAGTTGAGTCGTTTGAATTAGCGGCAACCGACGACGGCCGCATCACCGCGCAAAGCGAAATCGCAGCTTGCGAGGCGACTGGCCAGCGGACACTACGCTGCGATCTGGTTCGCTGCGCTGCGACAGGCAAACTAGTCGTCGAATCGGCCACGGCGATATGTCCCGTCTCGGGCGAGGCAGTCTTGCGCGAAGCGCTGAAGTCGTGCGATGTTTGCGGAGAGCGGGTAAGTCCCAAGTCGCTGCGAACGGGTGTTTGCCGCGCTTGTCGAGGCCTGGCGACCGTGCGGAAGGAAGATCCTCGCTTGGCTCGCATTTTGGGCGAATACGCGGGTTTGGACCGCTTCCGAAGTTGGAAGATGGCCGAAACACGTGACGTATACATCTTGTGCGCGTCCACGCTGATGCGGCAAACGCTACTGGTTTTCGACAAGCAATCGCTCGCCGCCAAGCGGTTGGCCGAAAAGGGCCGTTTTGCTCGTTCCTGGTCGCCGCTGGCAAGTCTGGAGCAACAAGAGCTACTCAAAGGCGACGAATAGCCGCGATCATTTGCCCAGCAAGTGATCGAGAACGGCCATTTCCAGGGCTTCATAGTCGCGGCTCGCCCGGCACTGTTCTTCTATGTCGGCGGGGAAGGAGCGAACTTTCTCCACGAGTCGCTCGAATACCGCTTTGCTGTTAGCAAGATGCTTGTGCGCTACATCAGCCTTTTGTGTACGCATCGCCTTGACATCGAGGCCAACGTAGCGGCCGGTTTGCGGATAATCGCCCAACTCCAAGACGCGCACCTGATTGTAGGCAGCGCGCAAATTCGCGGAACCAAAGCTTTTGTCCTGATCGTATTTTAGTCCGTTCTGATCGTTGAGGTGGACGCTCCAAAGCTTTCCGGCGGCCATGGCGAAGGCCATGTCGTCCGATGCATCGAGCCCGGCAAGTAAACTATGCGCGGTTTCGATCAAACCGCCCACGCGTGCTGGATCGTCGGTCATTTGCCCGAGGGCAATGGCGTGGCCAATCGACGGGATGTACGCCTGATCCATCGGTTCATTGGGCTTCGGTTCAATGGCGATTTCGACCCGCGGGTTGTGCGCGAGCATCGCGTTGATCG
Organism: Planctomycetales bacterium; assembly: GCA_020427265.1. Taxonomy (GTDB): domain Bacteria; phylum Planctomycetota; class Planctomycetia; order Pirellulales; family JAGQOS01; genus JAGQOS01. The sequence goes on along the minus strand of JAGQOS010000615.1, from coordinate 886 downwards.
CATCGAGCAAATGGCGATGCGCCTGAATGGCATTCTTCGCTTCGCGGATGTAAGTGCCTTCGCGCGCCAGCCACAATACGATCATCTTCGTGCCGAGCACGTCGGCGATGTCGCAGGTTCGTTTGGAGCGATCAATTGCCCAAACGCGACATTCGGGGTCGTTGGCCGTATAGCCGCCGTCCACGCCGCGCGGATCTTCCCAGAGTCGTGGCGCCACGAACTCAGCGACTAGGCCCTCGTCGTCGAGCATCCGTTTCATCTCGGCTGCGTCCTTTTCCACCTGAGCCGCCGATTTTCCCTCGATCTCCGGCACGGCGTCGTCATCGTGCATTTGCACGGCGTCGAACCCAAGTTCTTTGTAAAGACGCAGCTTTTCGGCGAACGCGACGCTTGGCCGCACGGTCGGGCCGAACGGATCGGCGCCTTCACTGATGTTCCAGGGACCGAATGAGAAGCAATAACCGGACGACATGGATGGGACTCCTCTAGGATTTGTCTCGCAAATGATTGGTTTAATTGGATTCGATGTTCGCCAGCTTGCAGGTTTCCCGCCAATCGCGCAGACCCGCTGTCGCGCCGAGTCCGGTCACGCAGCAGGCGCCCGTGGCGGCCGCCAAGCGGCCGAATTGCTCTGGGCTGAACCCCGAAAGCAATCCGGCTAGCAAACCGGCGTAAAAACAGTCGCCAGCGCCGGTCGTATCGACAATCGCCCCCGGCGGTGCAACCGGAGCTACGCGGATATACTCGCCAGCCATGGGGCTCAGCATGGCGCCATCGGCACCCAACTTAACGCCCAGCAGACCAGGCGCTCCACAGGCGCGAAAACGATCGATAATTCGTTCCGGTTCCGTTTCACCGGTTTGGTTCTGCGCTTCGGCGCGACTTG
>JAGQOS010000614.1 GCA_020427265.1 Planctomycetales bacterium | reverse complement strand
ACCATGGCGAAGTGATCCTCGCGCCGGGCGCACGCGTCGCCGCGTTGCCGCAAGATGTGCCGCGCGATCTGACGGGGGCCGTTGCCGATGTCGTTGCGAAGGGAATTGCCGATTTATCCGCCGACGACGCCGAGTGGAAAGGCCCCGACCGGGTCGCGAAGATCCTCTCGCGCATGCAACTGGCGGCCGATGCCGAGTTCGCCCAACTTTCTTCCGGCATGAAACGCCGGGTATTGCTCGCCCGCGCACTCGTGGCCGAACCCGACGTGCTGCTGCTCGACGAACCGACGAACCATCTCGACCTGGAAGCCATCCTCTGGCTGGAAGAGTTCTTGCCGCGCATTTCAGCGACCCTCTTGTTCGTCACTCACGATCGAGGGTTTCTACGCAACTTGGCCACCCGCATTTTGGAGATCGATCGTGGCCAACTGTTCGACTGGACTTGCGATTACGATACGTTTCTCAAGCGAAAAGAAGCGGCGCTGGCGGCCGAGGAAAAACAGAATGCGCTGTTCGACAAGAAACTGGCCGAGGAGGAGGCCTGGATTCGTCAGGGAATCAAGGCCCGGCGGACTCGTAACGAAGGCCGCGTGCGGGCGCTCCAGGAGATGCGCCGCGTTCGCACCGCGCGACGTGAACAGACGGGCCAAGTCAAGCTGCAAGTTCAGGATGCCGGACGCAGCGGGCAACTGGTTGCCGAAGTTGACGAGGTCTCGTTCGCCTATGGCGAGCAGACGATCGTCGAGGGTTTTTCGACTTCGATCATGCGCGGCGACAAGATCGGCGTGATCGGTCGCAATGGCGCGGGCAAGACCACGCTGCTGAAGATCCTGCTCGGTCAGCTCACGCCCCAAGCCGGCCGTGTACGCACGGGTACGAATTTGCACATCGCCTACTTCGATCAATTGCGCGAGCAACTCGATAATGAAAAGAGCGTGGCGGACAATGTGGCGGAAGGTCGCAGTTCAGTCATGATCCATGGCCAACCGCGCCATGTGTTGGGCTACCTGCAAGACTTCCTTTTTACGCCCGATCGCGCGCGAACGCCCCTCAAATTTCTCTCCGGAGGCGAGCGAAACCGCGTGCTGCTCGCGCGACTCTTCGCGCAACCGGCCAACGTGATTGTACTGGACGAACCCACGAACGATCTCGACACCGAAACACTCGAATTGCTCGAAAGCGTCCTCGTCGAGTTCGATGGCGCCGTGCTGCTCGTGAGCCACGACCGCGAGTTTCTCAATAACGTGGCAACCAGCACGATTGTCTTCGAGCGAGAGGGTGTTCGCGAATACGTGGGCGGATACGATGACTGGGCGCGGCAGCGAGCGGCCAAAGAGTCGGCGGATGACAACCGCGAGGCCAAGCGAGACTCGGCGCCCAAGGTGGTCAAGAAGCCGCGCGACGAAGCGAACTCGCCGGCCGGTCGACCGCGTAAGCTCAGCTACAACGAGCAGCGCGAGCTCGAGGCCTTGCCGGCGAAGATCGAAGAACTCGAATCAAAGATCACGGCGCTGCACGAGTCGATGGCCGCACCCGAGTTCTACCAGCAAACGGGCGAGAAGATTTCCGCGGCCACATCCAGCCTCGAGGCGACGCAGGCGGAACTCGACGCTGCGTACCGACGCTGGGAGACGCTAGAAGGATAAACGACGATTGATGTATCTGGAATTTAGGTATTTCGAGTAGCCTTTGCTGGCACATCGCGCGCATCAGGCACAACTGGCAGCCGAGTGTTTCACCCGGTACCGGCTGTTTGCTTGTTGGCGGAGCGGTTGCCCACTATATTGAAATGGCTGCTCCGAAATGGCGGCCGTTCCGGTCGCAAGAATACGCGCTCAAGGAGGCTCGACATGGAATTGATGGAAGTTCGCCAACGGCACGATCGAGCTGCACGGGAGCTGAACGAGATTCTTGATCGCGACGATGGGAACTTGATCGTCGAACGCTTGTGCCACGGCATGAATGTCTTGCGCGATGCGCTATATACGCGCATTCATGAAGATGTTGAGCGAATGTTCGGGCTCGATTCCGCGATCGCACCCGTTTCGGAAGAACGTACCGAGAAGATCACGAAGTTAGAGATCGAGATCTATCAAGTAGTGATCTCGTTCGTGGCGGCCTGCGACTACGGTTATTTTCCGCGAGGCAATAGCGACATGCTCGAATGGCTGATTCGCCTTCGGCTTGGTCATGGCTCGGAGAATCGCAGCGTGATGCAGCGCGTGGAGTATTACTTGAATAAGGATTACTCCGATCGTCGGCTCGCTTTTTCCAACGTGCTCGTCCACACATTGCATGAATCGCGCCGCGCGCCATTGATCATCTTCCGGCTCTTTCCGCGTTCGATTCAGT
>JAGQOS010000613.1 GCA_020427265.1 Planctomycetales bacterium | reverse complement strand
CGCCACGGCCCTGGTGCTGGCCCGGGCCGGCGCGCGCGTGGTGCTGGGCAACCGCAATGTGCAGCGGGGCGAAGCGGTTGTCGCCGAAATCCAATCAGCCGGCGGGACCGCCCTGTTTCAGCAAACCGATGTGGCGGACGCGCAGCAGGTCGCTCGCCTGGTCCACAGGGCGGTCGACGAATTCGGCCCCTTGCATCTCGCCTTCAACAATGCCGGTGTCGAAGGCGAACGGGCTCCGCTCCACGAGCAAAGTATCGACAGCGCTTCGTCGCTAATCGATATCAATGTGAAGGGCATTTTCTACGCCATGAAGTACGAGGTCGAGCAAATGCTCGCCAGCGGCGGCGGTGCGATCGTCAACACGACATCGATTCTTGGCCTGCGTGGTTCGGCGACGCTGGCGAACTATTCGGCGAGCAAACACGCAATTATTGGGCTCACGCGTTCGGCGGCGCTCGACTACGCTGAGCAGAACATTCGCATTAATGCCGTCGCTCCCGGCCCGATTGAAACGCGCATGCTCGCTGAGATTGCCGAAGGCGATCCGCAATCGTTTGCTCGCCGCGTGCCGATGGGCCGCATTGGCCAGCCCGAAGAAATTGCCGAGGCGGTCTTGTGGCTGCTCTCTGATAAGGCCGGTTTCGTGACCGGACAAGTCTTGCCGCTCGACGGCGGCTGGACGGCGAAATGACTCTCCTTCGACCAATCTCGCGCAACATGACGGACACCCCATGAAGAACAGTTGGCACGCGCGGGAAGGAGCGCCCATTCCCCTGGGAGTGACCTGGATCGCCGAGGAAGAGGCTTATAATTTCGCGTTATTTTCTGGGCACGCCGAGCGAGTGACACTGTTGCTCTATCATCCGCGCGATGTCGTGCATCCTTTTTACACGTTGGCGCTCGATTATTTGCGTCACAAGTCGGGGCGAATCTGGCACTGTCGAGTTCCCAAAGCGGAAATCGACGGCGTGACCTATTACGCCTGGTCGATCCATGGCCCCGAGGGAAATTTGGAAACGGGTCGGCATACGTTCGACGTGCAGAAGATTCTTCTCGACCCTTATGCCACGGTCGTTCATTTTCCTGAAGACTTTTCGCGGCAGGCCGCCATCGGTCCCGGCTCCAACGCGGGCGCTGCACCGTTGGGAATGTTGCTCGGAGAAGAACCCACGTTTGATTGGGGCCGCGATCGCCGACCCAGCCATGAATCGGACCTGGTCATTTACGAACTGCATGTAAAGGGATTTACGAAGCGCGCCAACAGCGGCGTGAGCGCGTTGAAGCGGGGAACGTTTTCGGGTTTGGTCGACAAGATTCCCTACTTGAAAGAACTCGGCGTGACGGCCGTAGAGTTGATGCCGATATTTCAATTCGACCCCGATGAAGGCAATTACTGGGGCTACATGACGCTTAATTTCTTCGCGCCCCACAGCGGTTTCGCCGCCACGCTCGATCCGCTGGATCACCGCAACGAGTTTCGAGCCATGGTCAAGGCGTTGCACGAGGCGGATATCGAAGTGATCCTCGACGTGGTTTACAATCACACCGCCGAGGGCAGCCACGACGGTCCTACGTACAGTTTCAAGGGAATCGACGGCAGCAGTTACTATCTGTCTTCCGACGATCCGGAACAACCCTACGCCAATTTCTCCGGCACTGGCAACACGCTAAACTGCGCCAATCGCTATGTGCGACGGATGATCCTCGATAGCCTGCGGTATTGGGTGAAGGAAATGCATGTCGACGGGTTCCGCTTCGATTTGGCGTCGGCCTTTGCCCGCAACGCCGATGGCACGATTAACTGGAGCGACCCGCCGATTTTCGGAGAAATCCGCGCCGATCCCGATTTGGGTAGCGTGCGACTCATCGCCGAACCCTGGGACGCCGAAGGCGCCTATCAATTGGGACAAGCTTTTCCCGGCACGCGCTGGTTGCAATGGAATGGCCGGTTTCGCGACGAGGTGCGCCGCTTCGTCCGCGGTGACGACGCCATGATTACCGCGCTGATGTGGCGATTATACGGCAGCGACGATCTGTTTCCCGACACACGCGCGCGCGCCTGCCACCCGTACCAGAGCGTCAACTACGTGACCTCGCACGACGGCTTTACGCTGTACGACCTCGTCGCCTACGATCGACGGCACAATCAGGCCAACGGACACGACAACCAGGACGGAACCTACGAAAACTTCAGTTGGAATTGCGGACACGAGGGAGATGAGGGCGCCAGCAAGCGTGTGATGGCGCTGCGGCGTCGTCAGGCGAAGAACTTCTGTTGCCTACTTCTGTTAGCCAACGGCACACCGATGTTCCTGGCCGGCGATGAATTCTTGCATACGCAGGGCGGCAACAATAAC
>JAGQOS010000612.1 GCA_020427265.1 Planctomycetales bacterium | reverse complement strand
TACGGGCCGAGAGATTGCCCCACGCCGTATCGGGCGACTTGGCGTCAAAGGCGTGTTTCGCCGCCAGGTGGGCGACCGAATCAAAGTCACTAAACTGCAGCGTAAGCCCACTGGCCGCATAGATCGCGGTGGGATGCAGATAGTTTTCGAGACTCCGCTTCTTGGTCAGAGCAGCGTGGCAACCGCCCCGGCGATTGATCCGTGCGACCATTGCGCGGCGTTGCTCAGTCTCCGGCGGCAGTTCGCGATCGAGAAGAAAAAACTCAGGCCGATCGAGCGGTGCGAGACGATGGCACCAGGCTTCCGACGGCCCGCCAGTTGGCACGAAGACCAACGCGCCGCCCGTTTCCCATTCGGCCAGATTGGGAAGCGACGAGTCACTGGCGTGCAGGATGACTGAAATCCGTCGCAGGAATCCGATATCGTTGACGCCTTCGACAACCACCAGGATGCGGACATGGTCTTGCTGTTCTTCCGCCTGGCCGCCGGCGTGTTGGTTCTCACCGAAAAGCTCAAGTATGGTCGATAGTGTCGAGCCACGTATTGATGATGGCGATTGGTTGATCGTGTTTACCTCCAATTTTCAAGTTGGTTTCGTTCTTCGACCGACTGTTCGTGGTATTCAGCCGTCAGGGTCTCGGCCGTCTTGCAGCCAAGAGCCGCTTCGAGCAACCGACTTGCTTCACGACACTGTTCACCGCGAAAGCCCTTGGTTTCGACTATGGTCTCACCCGATAGGGAGACGATGATTTCAATGCGTTTCATGGGCGCCTCCAATCTCGATCGTGAGTTTGACGGCACCGTCTGCCAGCGGCGTTTCAAGGACGGTGTGCCCTTGCTTGCGCGCTTCGAGCCGTGTCCGTTCGATGGCGTACGCTTGAACCAACCGGTCAAACTCGCACTGATTGCCCCAGAAGCAGCAAACATAAGACGCGCAAAGGAAACCGCACTGGCTCCTTGCCCAAATTTCCGTTATTGTCTGTTTTCGCATTTTTGAAGCTCGCAGATTGGTACGAGGCCCATCGCCACACGACTCAAGGAGGAAGGTCATGCGAGACAGGCAGGAAGGAATCTTTTTCCGCCGGAGCCGAGGTCCAGCCAGCGGATAGCCTTACATCGCCTCTGGGAGGTACTGCCCCCAGAAGATCGCCAGCGAACGCTGCAAGTGCTCGGTCGAATCGTCGGCCAGCAGCTTCAGCTTCCTCCAAACATCGGGGAGGAGCATCATGAAGACTGCTGAGCCAAGTGCCGCCACGCCGGTTCCCTCGCCACCGAGCGGATCGTTGAGTCGAACGAGTTTCCCGAAGGTTCTGCCGGGCCACCTGGAAAAGCTCGCGATCGTGTATGTGCGGCAATCTTCGCCCACACAGGTTTTGGAGCATCGAGAGTCCACGGCGCGGCAGTATGGTTTTGCCGACCAGGCGGTAGCCTTCGGTTGGCCGCGTGAGCGCGTCCTGATAATCGACGAAGACCTGGGGAAGAGCGGTCGGACCGCCGAAGGCCGTAGCGGCTTTCAGCGTCTGATCACCGAAGTGACTCTGAACCACGTCGGCATGGTTCTCGGCCTGGAAATGAGCCGTTTGGCTCGTTCATCCAAGGACTGGCATGCCTTCTTTGAAATGTGCGCCGTTTTCGGTACGCTCATCGCCGATGCAGATGGCGTCTACGATGGCAATGATCCCAACGACCGGCTTCTGCTGGGACTCAATGGGATCATGAGTGAAATGGAACTGCACATCATGCGTAATCGCCTGGAACGCGGCCGGGACAATAAGGCACAGCGCGGTGAGCTGTTCTTCAGTGTGCCGGTGGGTTACGTGATCTTGCCGACGGGAGAAGTTGACTTTGATCCCGATGAGCAGGCCCAAGAAGTCATACGGTTAATCTTCGATAAGTTCGACGAGCTGGGCACCATTTACGGGCTGTTTCATTGGCTGATCCGCAATGACATTGAGCTGCCAATCCGGCCCCAGGTGGGAGCCAAGAAAGGGCAACTGGACTGGCGCCGCCCAACCATTAGCACTTTGGCGAATGTGCTGGCGCATCCGATTTATGCGGGGGCATACAGCTTTGGTCGTCAGGCGGCCGATCCGAACCACAAGTTGTCTCCCACGAAATATCGACCACGGGTTCCGATGGAGCAGTGGAAAGTGCTGCTCAAAGACCGGCTGCCCGCGTACATCACCTGGGATCGCTATCTGCAAAACCGAGAGCGAATCAAGCAAAACAGGAATCGATTCGATTACCGGGGTGCGCCTCGCTCTGGTGTCACGCTGCTTTCGGGGTTGCTAGTCTGTGGCAATTGCGGTCGGCGAATGCGGACTCTCTATCACGCCCATGGCAAGGCCCAGTACCACT
>JAGQOS010000611.1 GCA_020427265.1 Planctomycetales bacterium | reverse complement strand
CGCCACGGTAACCTATACCAATCAGATCGCTCGGATCATGCAAGCGCATTGCGTGGAGTGCCATCGAGCGGGCGAAATCGCTCCCTTCGCGCTGACCGAATACGAAGAGGTCGCCGGCTGGGCCGAGATGATCGACGAAGTCGTGCGTTTGCAGCGCATGCCACCCTGGCATGCGAACGCGGAATTCGGAGAATTCGCCAACGATTGCTCGCTCAGCGACGAAGAGAAAGAGCTGATCGAACAGTGGGTGGCCGACGGAGCGCCGCAGGGAAACCCCGACGATTTGCCCGCGCCGCGCCAATTCGTGGCAGCCTGGCAGCTTCCCCGCGAGCCCGACCTGGTGCTCGACGTCAACTCCAAGCCCTTTCAGGTTCCGGCCACGGGCGAAGTGCGCTACCAGTGGTTCACCGCGCCCACCGGATTGACCGAAGACAAATGGCTCGCCGCGGCTGAGATTGTTCCCGGCAACCGATCGGTCGTGCATCATATTTTGGCCTTCACCCGCACGCCGGGCGACGGCAACCGGTTTAGCCGTCGCGAAGGCTTCCTCGTCGGCTACGTTCCCGGCCTGCGCGTGCAACCGTTGCCGGCAGGCTTCGCCAAGAAGATTCCGGCCGGCTCCGAACTGGTGTTCCAGGTGCATTACACGCCGATCGGGTCGCCCCAAACGGATCAAAGCAAGATTGGACTGATCTTTGCCGATCCCGACGAGGTAACGCACCAGGTGCTCACGCGCCAGGCCGCCAATCTGGGCTTCGCCATTCCGCCGGGCGCTCGGGATTATCAGGTGGAAGCCCATTCGATCCGCGCTCCGCAGGAGCTGTTGCTACTGGGACTCATGCCGCACATGCATGTCCGCGGCAAATCATTTCGCTACGAACTTCAATATGCCGATGGCCGCTCGACCACGCTGCTAGACGTGCCCCGCTACGACTTTAATTGGCAAACCTCGTATCGGCTGACGACGCCGATGCCCATTCCCGCCGGCGCCAGGATTCATTGTGTCGCTCACTTCGACAATAGCGAGCGCAATCTGGCCAATCCCGATCCGACAAAAACCGTGCGTTGGGGTGATCAAACATGGGATGAAATGATGCTTGGCTATTTCGACATCGCCGTTTCGCTCGACGACCAGCGTGCCGAGCACGCCATCGCGGCGTTTCAGGGAAACGCCGAGCCGAAGCAGGCCGCCGCCACGGTCATTCGGCTACTCGACCAGAATAACGACGGCCAGCTCGCTCGCACCGAAGTGCAGCCCCGCATGTTGCCCGCATTCCTGTTGATCGACAAGAACTTGGATGGGCAGGTCACGCTCGCCGAAATGACAGCGGCCATCGAACATCGGCAGGCAAAAGCGAAGGGCGCCGCGCCGTAATTGTTCGAGCGTATTTCCCAACCATATTCACGGCTGCGGCCGGCGTTTTCGATGCGACTGCTGTGTCGGCCCGTAGCGACGAATCGCGTTGGTTTCGCCTGCTTTGTCCTCCTCGCTTGCACAACGAAACGCTCGTCCGTCGCCCGCAAAACGGTTTTGAAACACGCACTAGCAAGCGGGCGCCAATTTCTTCCGTCTGGAAATATGTCTCTCCGTTCATTCCGCCGCGCTGGTTTCGCTGCTCGTGCCGAGTTCGCGCGGAAACTCCGCAAGCAGGAACGCCCGGAGTAATTGCGCGACTTTCACGTGACCGTCACGCGTCAGATGCACGTCGTGCTCAAAGTAGTCTTCGGACCGCAGACCTTGGGAAAGGTCGACATGCGTGATGCCCCATTCGCGGCAATAGGATATGGCCAGTTCGATGAGCCTTCTATCTCCGGCGAGCAACTCATCGCGACTCGGCATCACGACGACACCGAATCGAACGCCGCTCGATTGCACTTCGTCGCGCATTGCCGCCAGCAACTGGCGAGTCATTTGCTCGCGATAACCCTCGCCATCGTTCGCAATCGCCTTGGCCGGATCTTCGATCGTCAAACCGCCCCACGACTCGATGCGATTCTTAAGCAAAAATACGAGATGCGAGCTTTCGTAGAGCCAGCGTTTGAAGGTCTGCTTTTGCACATTCCAAGTCGAGGGCCGATTTTCGCTAAAGCACAGTTTTCTGTCGTCGTTCAGGTAGGCGAACTGCTTACGAGCGTTGTCTTCGAAGTCGTTGCCGGTATAGAAAATTGTGATGACGACGTCGGGGGCGACCACTTCGCGATACCGGCGGAAGGCGAGCAACTCCTGGGCCGTGGAGTATCCCTGTGAGCCGATCGCTACGACTTCGATGTCCGAACCGGTTTCCTGGCACAGCCGCTGCTCCAGGATTTTGTGGTAAACGTCGTGGAAGTCGACTTCCAGGTTCTCAAGGAACGAATCGCCCAGCATCAGAATGCGGCGAC
>JAGQOS010000610.1 GCA_020427265.1 Planctomycetales bacterium | reverse complement strand
CGCCAGTTACTCCCTCGTTCGCTGAGTTGGAATGCGCGTTCGCTTTCGGCTCACCCGTTTCACCGCCGGAATCTGCCGATGGGTCACTCGCGCCGCAGCCCGCATGAATGCAGAGCGCAACGCTGAGTACAACGCCATAGAAGCTACGATAATTAAAACGCATGGGTCATCTGCCTGTTGGAATCGTTGCGTCGTCGCCGCGCGACGCGTACGTGTGCGCCTCTCGCAACGGGTTTGAACGCGGAGAGCAAAAACTGCGGCCGCTCCGACGGTCAAGCCCCGCTGGTTATACCATCTGGCGGTCGTTCTGAAAACGCGCCGCGCTCGAGTTGAGAATTGAGGGGGAGCGATAGTCAAGCTGCGCTCGATCCGCTATTCTATCGGTCATGAGCGAGCCTAACGCTAAATCACCCGCCCTGCCCCGCAGCCCGGAATTGCTTTCCGCAAGAGAAAGCGCTTTGCTGGTGGTCGACGTACAAGAAAAGCTGATCGGCGGCATTCGCAACCATCGGAGCGTGGTATGGAACATTCGCCGCCTGCTCGACGGCGCAAGGACACTCGCAGTTCCCTTCGCTGGCACCGAGCAGTACCCGCAAGGCTTGGGCGGCACAATCGCTCCACTGGCTGATTATTTCGAGTCGCTGCCCGAAAAGCTGATGTTCAGTTGCCGCGAGTGTGAAACGATCTTTCGCCAATGGTCGGATCGAGGTATTCGGCAAATCCTTGTCGTGGGCATCGAAACGCACGTCTGTCTCGCGCAAACGGTTTTCGATTTGCTGGCCGCCGGCTTTCAAGTCTACGTGGCTGTCGATGCCGTGGGCGCGCGGGGCGAAATCGATCACGAAACGGCCCTACGGCGAATCGATTCCTGCGGGGCAACGCTGACCACGACCGAAGCCGCGCTCTTCGAATGGTGCGAAAAAGCGGGCTCGCCGGAATTCAAAATAATTAGCCAGCTCGTTCGCGAAGATCCACCCAGCGAATAAGGCGGATCGACTCCGTTTCACACTATTATTGGCTCCACTTCGCAGTTCAGGAAATCGCCATGTCTGCCGTACCTTCCTCGCTCGCGCCGCCCGTTCGCGTTCTACTCGGACCGGGTCCTAGCGATACACCGCCTGCCGTGCTGCAAGCCTTGGGCAAGCCGACGGTCGGCCATCTCGACCCCTATTACCTGGCGATCATGGACGAGTTGCAGCAGATGCTGCGCCAGCTTTACCGCACACAGAACGCGCTGACCATGGCCATCAGCGGAACCGGATCGGCCGGGCAAGAAGCAACTGTCGCCAACCTGGTCGAACCGGGCGACGCCGTGTTGGTCGGCGTTAACGGCGTGTTCGGCGGCCGACTGGCCGATATGGCCGAGCGCGCCGGCGGCGAAGTCACGCGCGTCGAACGCCCCTGGGGCGAGGTGTTCCGCCCAGACGATCTTAAGGAGCCACTGGCCCGAGTGAAACCCAAGGTCGTCGCCATCGTTATGGCCGAAACATCGACCGGCGCTTGGCAACCGATCGAAGAGATTTCACAACTAGTCCACGACGCCGGCGCCCTGCTGCTCGTCGATACGGTCACCGCGCTCGGTGGCATTTCGGTCGAGGTCGACGCCTGGCAGATCGACGCCGTGTATTCGGGCAGCCAAAAGTGCTTGAGCTGCCCGCCCGGATTGGCGCCGGTGTCCTTCAGCCCGGCGGCCGTCGAAAAGATCATGAACCGCAAGGCGAAAGTGCGTAGTTGGTATCTCGACGTGTCGCTACTCGCCTCTTATTGGGGTGAGAATCGTGTGTACCATCATACCGCGCCGATCAACATGACCTACGCGCTGCACGAAGCCGTGCGGCTGATCTTGGCCGAAGGGCTCGACACCTGCTTCGCGCGACATCGCCGCCATCACGAGGCCCTCGCCGCCGGATTGGCGTCGCTCGGCATCCGCTTCCTCGCCGAAGAGGGCCATCGCTTGCCGCAACTCAACGCCGTCTCCATTCCATCGGGTGTCGACGACGGCTTTGTCCGCAGCGAACTACTACGGCGTTTTGGCATTGAAATCGGCGGTGGCCTCGGACAATTCAAAGGCCAGGCTTGGCGCATCGGCCTGATGGGACACAGCGCGCGTCCGAATAATGTGTTGCTGCTGCTCGCCGCGCTCGAAGAATTACTGGCCGAGCAAGGCCATGCGTTTGAGCATGGCGCCGGCATAGCCGCGGCCAACGCCGTTTATTCCCGCGCCTGATCGCGTGCTTTAATCGAACTCAACGCCATCCGCGCTGCCCCGGCCAAGTGCGCCAAACCAAGCATCGAGCGCCGACGTTAAGCCTTCGGAAGCCGACTCGTCCTCTTCCGTAGCCGGCAATCCGTCCTCCTCGTGTACCGGCTGCCAAAATAGCGTTCTGCTAAGCAGGTCATTCCGGCAGGTCTCGTTCACAGTGTTAGATCGG
>JAGQOS010000060.1 GCA_020427265.1 Planctomycetales bacterium | reverse complement strand
CCACGGGACTCTCGACCGACAACCCTCGACAGCAGATCAACTCGATCACCGCCTGGCTGGATGGCTCGGTAATCTACGGCTCCGATCCCGTGCGAGCAGCGGAGCTCCGTGCCCTCGACGGAACCGGCCGGCTGAAGACCAGCGACGGAGATCTCCTCCCCTTCAACACCGCCGGCCTGGACAATGCCGGAGGACCTTCGGAGTCGCTGTTCCTGGCTGGCGATGTGCGTGCCAACGAAAACGCAGCTCTGACCGCCATGCAGACCCTCTGGGTCCGCGAGCACAATTACTGGGCTGACCAGATCGCCGCGGATGACTCCTCGCTTACCGGCGACCAGATCTACGAGCGGGCCCGGGCCATTGTGACCGCCGAGATGCAGGCAATCACCTACAACGAGTTCCTGCCGGCCCTCTTGGGCTCCTACGCGCCCAGCGCGGCGGATTACAACTACAACGCCGGCGTGAACGCCGGCATCGCGAATGAATTCTCAACCGCGCTGTACCGCGTGGGTCACAGCATGCTGACTTCGGAGATTCAGCTCTCCGGCGACGGCGGACAGTACCTGAACACGATCTCCCTGGACCAGGCCTTCTTCTCGCCCAGCCAGATGATGAGCCGCCCCAAGCTGATGGAAGAAATCCTGATGGGCCTGGCGATGCAGCAGGCGCAAGAGATCGACACCCGCATGGTGGACGATGTGCGCAATTTCCTGTTCGCGCCCAACGGGTCCATGGGGCTGGACCTGGCCGCGCTCAACCTGCAGCGGGGCCGTGACCACGGGCTGCCCGACTACAACACCCTCCGCGAGGCCTACGGGCTCCCCCGCGTCGACGAGTTCAGCGACATCACGTCCGACGCTTCGCTCCAGGCGCTGCTCGCGGTGACGTACGACTCGGTGGACAACATCGACGCGTGGATCGGCGCGCTCGCGGAGGACCACGTGGGCGACGCCAGCGTGGGCCTGCTGCTGGCCACCGCGCTCGGGGACCAGTTTTCTCGCCTGCGCGACGGCGACCGCTTCTTCTACTCTGGCGACGCGCTGCTCAACTCGCCCGACGTGCTGAGCCTGGTGGACTTCTCCAGCGTGGACATGATGAACCTGCTAGCCTGGAACACCGCGATGAAGGACATGCCGCAGAGCTTCTTCATGGCCGTGCCGGAACCCTCGGCCCTGGCGCTGCTAACGCTGCTGGCCGCCCTCCCGGCCGTGCGGCGCCGCTAGCTGACGTGGACTCCCGCAGCGAGGCGGAAAAAGTGGCCCATTTTTTTCGCCAAGCCGGTGTGACGATCGGGAAATCCGCTATACTCCGCCGATCAGTGCAACGGACGCATGATGGGCCTCCGGGTTCAGCGGCCATCACGGCCATCCCTTCACCGTGCGTTGCAGGTCCAGCAACACGCTAGGGTCGAACGAACTCGACTCGCAACCCAATGGGGAGGGAACCCAATGGCCACACGGATCCCACTCGACAAGGCCCAGGTTCAATCGGAGAACCTCAAGGACCGTCTGGAGATGAGCACCGCCGAAATCGGCCTCGCGGTGCGCACTACCAACTGCCTGGAAGAGAAGGGGGTGTTCACGGTCAACGACCTGCTGCACTGCACGCGGGAAGACCTGCTGAGCATCTCCAACTTCGGCGAGAAGACGCTCGAAGAAGTTTACAAGGCTCTGGAAGGCATCGGCTTTTACCGGCCGAATAGCTCGGCGACGCTGGCCGAGGCATAAGCGCGGAACTCGCCGGCTAACGCAGATCGAAACTGTAAAGCGTGTCGGTATCACGAATGAGCAGGCGGCCATGGGCCAGCGCTGGAAGTGCGCGCACGGTGCTGCTAGGAATGGTATTCTTCGCTTGTGCATCGTATTTCGAAATGCGCGCCCGCGCCCGTTCGTCATATTTTTCGGCCGACGCGTTTGCCAATACGAGCTCGCCTTCCGTCGTTACCAAGACGAGTTGATTTCCCGCGGAAATGATTGTGGCGACACCGAAATCGTCTTCCGCCCACTGAACTTTTCCTGTGTGGGCGTCGAAACAACGCAGCGACGTGGGGCCTACATCATCGCGTCCATCGACTCCGTACAGGTAGCCATCGCAGAAAACGCTCGTCACGTATTGGCTCGACATTAATTCGTCCTGCGACCAAACCTCGGTGGCATGTTCGCCCTGAAGGCGGAACAATCTGGCGCCCACACCGTAGCTGGAAGACAGAAAAACTTCGCGTCCGACGACGACCGGACAGGCAGCGTTCACGGTTGGTCCGCGGCGACCAAACGGGAAACGAAATCGCTCGGCCCCAGTTGCGGGATCGAGCGACAAAAAGTCATAGCGCGTGATAAACAGCACGTGGCGCACGTCGTCGACCGTCGTGGCGACAGGTGATGAATAACTAGCCTGTGCGTCGGTTGCCTTCCAAAGGGTCTTCCCCGTCGCCGCATCCAGGGCGACAATGCCCGCGCCCGGTTGGCCACCGAGGTTAATCAGCAACTTGTCCTCTTCGAGGATCGGTGTGCTGCCCACGCCAAAATAGCTTGGCGGCAACTGGTAGTCGCGCGCCAATTGGCGACTCCAAATCACGTCGCCCTGCAACAGATTCAAACACGCGGCTCGCCCCTCGGCCCCGAGTACGAACACTTTGCCGTTGCGGATCAACGGCACGCAGCGAGGCCCGTCGTCGTCGCTGATCGTCGACACATAGTTTGTTGGAAAGGCTTGCTTCCACTGGAGCTTTCCGGCCCCAAGATCCAACATTTCGACGACTTCCTGGTTGGCAACCCGATGAAATGCAACGACGTTGGCCCCAGCGACGGCCACACCTGCAAAGCCTCGCCCCACGGGCCGACTCCACCGTAGCGGCGGACCATCGGCGGGCCACGTTACCGCGAGCGTTTCCTGAGATGCTCGGCCGCTTCGTTCAGGCCCGAGAATTTGCGGCCAGTCGCCGCCGCCAGCGGCGTCTCCCAGCAAGGATGTGAAAACCAGAGCGACGAGCGCGAAGCGGATTACTTCAAAGTGCCGATGGGAATTCATTTCACGAATCGCCAGAGGATAGTTTTGCGTTACAATGAGCCCTAAATTATAGTCGCACGTTTTGCAGCAGCAAACCTGCCGACGGCGTCGTTCTCGCCATCGCCTTTGTAATGCCGAGTGTAGCAGCACATGGTTCGTCGATTTCGCATCTATGGCAAGAAACGCGGTGATCGACGCACCGGCAGCGAACGCCTCGGTAGTATCGGCGAATTCTTCTTCCATTCGGCAATTCTATTGCTGGGCATGCTCAGCTTTTATTTGCTGCTTGTGCAGCTTATCTGGCCGGAGTGGAAGGCGAATCGCCATTTCGTGGAGCATGCATGCGTCGTCCGCCGCTTCATTGTCAGTGACACGGGGCGCGACGCGGAAGGCAAAACGCTCTATCGCCCGGAAGTTTTTATCGAACATGAATACGAAGGACAAACCCTGCGCACCTGGGCGCTTTATGACATTGCGGGAACGACCTTTTACGATGAGCGAGAGGCTCAAGATGTGGTTGCCCAGTTTCGAATCGGTTCCAAGTATCAATGCTGGTACGATCCAGCCGACCCAACTACGATCGTGTTAACGCGAGGCTACAGTTGGTGGATGTGGTTGTACTTGATCGTGCCCCTTTCGTTTGTCACGTTGGGCACGATCGGAATGGTGCGCGCGGCGCTGCATTCGGGCACGTCAGCCGAGCGTCGCTCGGCGCTTGCCAGCAAAGCCGCACAGATTGATCTCTTCGACGATCGAGCGGCCCGCGGGCTCGACTATCCCAATGTTCCGCCACCGGCGCCGATTGCCGACAGTCCGGGTACGCATTTGAAATATCGGCTACCTGTCGACTCTTCGGAGGGCTGGCGATTTGGCGTCATGTGGCTAGCTTGCTCGCTGTGGAATTTGATTGTGACCTGGCTCGCCGCGGCCTTGTTGTGGAACTTTTCTTCAGACACAGGACATTGGTTGTCGTTAGTCGCCCTGATTCCTTTCGTTGCAGGTGGCATCGCCATTCTGATCTTCTGCATCCGGCATTCGATTCGCTCGGCCGCGGTTGGCACGGCAGGCGTCGAAATTTCGGAAATTCCGGTGGAGCCCGGCAAGCAATACGATCTTTACTTTTTCCACTCGGGACATGGGAAGTTGGAGAATTATCGTCTGTTGCTTGCCTGCGACGAGTTTGCGACATTCCGCCAGGGCACCGATTCGCGTAGCGAATCGGCCCGCATGTATGAAAAAGCATTGTTCGAGGCCGCTCAAGTCGATTTGGGTCGGGATCTACATTTTGCGGATACGTGTCGTCTGGAGATTCCTTACGGTGTCATGCATTCGTTTCGGTCTGCGCATAACGAGGTTCAGTGGAAATTGATCGTGCAGGCAGACGCTGGCAAGCGAGGGCCGTACGTCCGACGCTTTCCGTTGATCGTGTATCCATCGCCCGCGGGGAGCGAGACTTGATTCGCACGCCGAAAATTATTCTTGAGTTTGAACAGCACGCCGGTTTCTACCTTCCAGGTGACGAGATCGCAGGACTGTTCTACATCGAGTTATACGATCCGAAGAAGGATGAGAGCGAAGTCAACGCGATCGAAGCTTCCGTGCTTTGGTACACGATGGGCAAGGGTGACGAAGATCTGGCTGTTCATTACTTCGACCGCCACACGCGCATAGAAGGCCACGCGTTCGATGTATCCGTACCTCGGCGATTCGGCACCGTGTTGCCAAACAGCCCGCTAAGTTACGACGGGCAAATCGTCAAGATTATTTGGTGCGTTCGCGTGCGCGTCTTCCTGCGCGGCGGTCGAGAGCATGTCTCGGAGCAACCGTTCCGTCTTGGCGCCGCGCACCTGCCGCCGGTGGTTTCCCAATTCGCCGCCAAGTAAATCCGTAGCTCAGCTTGCTGGGCCGGTTGCACAGGACCATGAGCGAAAACCCATTTTCGACTCGCTATATTCGCCCCGGCGCGCTCGAGTACCAGTTCGATGGGCCCAGTTCGACGCAACCGCTGATCGAACGCTTGCGAGCGTTGAATTGGCGAGCGGCAATCATCGGGCCGCATGGTTGCGGAAAGAGTACACTGCTGGCGACGTTGCTGCCGGTAATGCGCGATGCAGAGCGAGAAGTGCTCCCCGTCTCCTTGCACGATGGGGAACGTCGCCTGCCACAGCCACTGCGGCAGGCCTCACGTTGGCATCCGGATACGCTGGTCGTCGTCGATGGCTACGAACAGTTATCTCGCTGGTCACGGTGGCGATTGCGCCGCAGCATTCAGAAGTATGGGGCAGGGTTGCTTGTCACGGCTCATAAACCAACGAACTTGCCCATTCTATTGAATATTGAGCCGACTGAGGCGAGATTTCAGCAAATCGTGCATCAGCTACTAGGAAAACGCTTGCCGCCGATCAATGATCAGCAATTGGCGGAACTCTTTGCTAACCATCGCGGCAACATGCGTGAAGCCCTGTTCGATTTGTACGACCTGTACG
Organism: Planctomycetales bacterium; assembly: GCA_020427265.1. Lineage (GTDB taxonomy): Bacteria > Planctomycetota > Planctomycetia > Pirellulales > JAGQOS01 > JAGQOS01. The sequence goes on along the minus strand of JAGQOS010000060.1, from coordinate 10,525 downwards.
AGTTGAAACAGCGCTGATCACACTTCAATCGGCACGACCCGCACATCGTGGCGATGAGTAATTTCTGTGTCGTAAGCGCCTGCGTGGCCTACAATTTAGCAGTATCTCCGCACAAACGAGCGGCAGTGTTTGCCTAGCCCGCAAAGTTTGCTAGCCAACGCGCGGAAAATTTCGCCGTAGAGAGCCGGCACGCTGCTAGCTGCTTGCTTAGGAACGACGCGGCGGGTTCTAATAGTAGCTGCAAGATTTGCAACTTGCCGCACGGCAGTAAACGGCGAACAATTCCTTGTCCAGTTTCATGGGAACGAAATCGATGATTACAAATATGAAATCAAAACTTTCCGGAGCGACGGCCAAGACCCTACTTACACTGGTCTGCGTGCAATGCGTGCCGGCAATGGCTGCCGCTCAATACTATTCCTGGTGGAACCTTGGCTGGACATCGCAGACCACGTATCGGCCACTCTTGGGCGGATACCGCACGGCGTATTACCCGTCCGTTTTGCCGACGTCCTATGCGATGCCTGCGGCATCGTATGGCGGTTGCTCAACCTGCCAGCCTGCGTGTTCGACGTGCCAGCCGGCCTGCTCAACCTGTTATCGCCCCGCCTATGCGGCGACGCCCGTAACGACCTACCGCCCGGTTACTTATTATCGCCCAGTCAGCTACTATCGCCCATGGTCGTTGTGGGGAGCCTTGACGGGGCCTAGGGTTAGCTACTATGCGCCCTCGGTTAGCTATTATCAACCCGGTTGCAATTCGTGCAGCACATGCAATACGTGCGGTACCGCTGGCGCGTGTGGTACTTGCGGCGCGTGCAATTCGTGCGGCACTTCCAACTACTATGCCGGCGGAAGCTCTTGCAGTAGCTGCGCCGGTGGTTCGACCTTTGCGAGTTCGAATCTCTCTACCGTTCCGTCGTATGCATCGCCGGCGGCAACTCCCACACCGGCCGACGGCGCAACACCGCGACCGAGCCTGGCGCCGACGGAAAACCCACCCTCGATTTACGCTCCTTCCGATGGCGATTCGCGCACATTCCAGAAGCCGGTCGCACCTTCGGTCAGTCCGGGCGCGCCGGAAGGCAGCGCGCCCGCGCCGCGTATTGTGCCATCTGACTCGGCATTGCAACTGCGCCCGCAGCCGACACCTAGTTCGGCGCGAGGTTTGTTTGGCCCTCCGGCGGAGCAGGAGCCCCAAGACAAGACAGCGTGGGTATCCCGGCCCGTCGTGCCAGCGTCGCACACCACGGCTGAACCTCGGCGGTTGACGCAGGAAGAGATCGACGCTGCTGGTTGGCGTTCGGCTCGATAAGTTTGCAGACGGTCGAGTTTCTGGTTTGGCGACTGGCGTAAATCGCTACGCTCGCCTTATACTCGACCGGATGCAAAACGCTCAAATAGCTGCGATTTTCGACCGCGTTGCGGATCTCTTGGAGTTTCAAGGCGCTAATCCGTTCCGATTGCGCGCGTATCGCAATGCGGCGCGCACGATTGGCGACCTTTCGGAACCTGTCGCCGCGATCCTGGCCGACGAATCGCGCTCGTTGACCGACGTAGCAGGAATTGGCGACGATCTGGCGTCCAAGATTTCCACGCTCATCGAAACGGGAACACTACCGCTGCTCGATGACCTGCTCGCCAAGATCCCCGCCAGTGTCCTGGGAATGCTGCGCGTGCCGGGGCTGGGTCCGAAGAAGGCGGCGGCGCTCTACAAGCAACTGCAGATTGAGAGTCTCGATCAGCTTCGCGAAGCTTGCGAGGCGGGACGCGTTCGCGAATTGAAGGGCTTCGGCAAGAAGACCGAGGAGACGATCCTCGAAGGGATCGACCTGGCGGCGCATGCCGAGGAGCGAATTTATTGGGCGGAAGCCGACGAACTGGTTCAGTCGCTGCTGGCACATTTCGCGAAACTTGATTGCATTCGTCAGATCGAACCGGCGGGCAGTTATCGCCGGGGCCGCGAGACCGTGGGTGATCTGGATTTTCTTGTTGATTCTGATGCGCCCGGCCGCGTGATGGATTGTCTCGCGGAGTATTCCGAAACCGATCGGATCCTCGCTCGCGGGGAGACGAAAATGTCGATTCGGCTGGTCGGTGGTTTGCAGGTCGATCTGCGCGTGGTCCCTGCGGACTTGTTCGGGGCGGCCCTGCAATACTTCACCGGGTCGAAGGACCACAATGTCGTATTGCGAGGGATGGCCAAACAGAAAGGGCTGAAGATCAACGAATGGGGCGTCTTCCGTACAGCGGAAGGCGACGATTCCTATGTCGCGGGGGCCAAGGAGGCCGACGTATACGCCGCTTTGGAACTGCCATGTTTCCCACCCGAGCTTCGTGAAGCTCGCCAAGAATTTCAGTGGGCTCACGAGGGCAACTTGCCGCAACTCGTTGAAATTGCGGATATTCGGGGCGATCTCCACATGCATACCACGGCGACCGATGGCAAAGCGACGCTGGAGGAAATGGTCGAAGCGGCGATAGCCAGACGCCTGCAGTACATTGCGATTACCGACCATTCGAAACGCGTGACGATGGCGAACGGATTAGATGCTCGCCGACTGCGCGCACAATGGAAAGAGATCGACGCGCTTCGCGATCAATACGGTGGCTTTACGATCCTGAAAGGGATTGAATGCGACATCTTGGAGAGCGGCGGAATGGATCTTCCCGACGACGTGTTGGCCGAGGCCGATTGGGTCGTTGCAAGTGTGCACTATGGACAGAACCAGTCGGAAAGCCAGATCACGGATCGAATTCTCGGCGCGCTAGAAAACCCCAGTGTTTCGGCCATTGCGCATCCGACTGGCAGACTCATCAATCGCCGGAAGCCCTATGCCGTCGACCTGGAGCAGGTGCTTGCTGCAGCGGCCCGTTTCGGCAAGCTGATGGAGTTGAACGCAAATCCTGCCCGTCTCGACCTAGACGACGTCGCGTGCGCGGCGGCCAAGCGGCATCGAGTGCCGATTGTAATCAGCACCGACGCACATAGCACGCGCGGGCTCGACGTGATGCGTTACGGCATTCTTCAGGCGCGGCGGGCCGGACTGACAAAAGCCGACGTAGCCAATACGCGCGACTGGCAGGAGTTGAGAGGGCTTATCGGCAAAAGGCCGGCCTATCCAACCCAAGAGTTGGCCGGGCCCACAATGTAGGCCAGGCAACTAGCCATTAGTATCGGCCTCGGCCCCCGCCTCGCGGACCGCGCTCTTCGCGCGGTCGGGCTTCGTTGACCGTGAGCGGTCGGCCTTCAACGTCGCTGCCATTGAGGCCCTCGATCGCGGCTGCAGCTTGACCGTCTTCGACCATTTCGACAAAGCCAAATCCCTTCGACCGTCCCGACTCCCGATCCATAATCACCTGAGCCGACGAAACTTCGCCATACGCGGCAAACAACTCGTTCAAGCTATCGTCACGCATACTGTAGGGCAGATTACCCACATACAACCGCTTACCCACTGCCGATTCTCCGCATGAAACATGAAAGAAGTCAACGAAACAGACAACGGCTGCAAACAACCGGCTGTCTTACAGCACCTTAACGTTCTCGGCGCGGGCACCCTTCGGGCCCATGCCTTCTTCGAATTCTACCTGCTGCCCCTCTTGCAGATCTTCGATCGTGGTCTCGACCAGGGCGGAGTACTAAAAGAAGATGTCTCCCTTCTCACCAGAGATAAATCCAAAACCCTTGTCGGTTACTAGCTTCTTTATCACACCCTGCGCCATCGTCGAAACTCCCATGCGAAACGAAAACCAAGCGCGCCACGTCGGCGCGACCAAACATTCATACCAGTTTGGTACCCCGGTTGTCGATCAGAAAAATGAAATTGGCGAAAGATTTGTCGCAATTTGGGCAGAAACGCGCATCGCGAAACGTCATTTTTCGGACATTCCGCCATTTCATCGTCGTCCCAGACGGTTGTTTCGAATGTTTGAAGTGGTGTGGTCAATGCTCTACACTCAGACGCTTAGTCGCAAAGCCGAATGCTGCTCTTGCAAAGAATGACGATTCGCCCCGGAATTCGCGTGTTTGGTTCTACCTCGATGGCGATACATCCATCTGGTTGCCGGAGAAATCTATCGATGAACGATAAATCTTTCGCTACGTCCACTATCTGGTTTCTTTTTGCTTCCCTGACGCTGTCCGTGTGTCGCGCCGAAGCCGCCGACAATCAACCTGCGGACCAAGGCGAGCAATGTATCGATCGCGATGAACCGGGCTGGGTCGACATCACCGGCGACGATTTCGCAAACGTGAACGGTGCTATGGACACTTGGCGGTGGGAAGGAGGCGTTGCCTACTGCTCCGGAAAGCCAACAAGTGTTATTCGTACTAAGAAGAAATACACGAATTTCGAACTTGTCTGCGAATGGCGTCATCGGCAGGAGGGAGGCAATTCGGGAATCTTTGTGTGGGCAACCGACGAATCGATCGAACGATTGACCAAGGCGGGAAAGCCAGGCCTGCCTCATGGCATCGAAGTTCAAGTGCTCGACCTGGGATACGCCGAACTTTACGAGAAGCGTTACAAGAAGCCGGCCGACTGGTTCACCTCGCACGGTGACGTTTTTCCGGTTGGCGCGGCGCGCATGAAACCCTTTCCGCCAGTCGCCCCCAATGGCAAACGCAGCTTCCCGTCCAAGCAAGTGAGCAAAGGCGTGGATCAGTGGAATCACTACTGCATTCGCGCCGTCGATGGTGTCATTTGGCTGTGGGTCAACGGCGAGAAAGTTTCCGGCGGCAGCGATTGCCAGCCGCGCAGCGGTTATCTCTGCCTCGAATCTGAAGGCGCTCCGGTAGAGTTCAAGAATATTCGCATTCGCGAACTTCCCTGATCCAAACTATCTTTTTGCTAGTCGGCTGCGAGGATCGGCCAGCAGCGCTGCTATCGATGGGCGCCTACGCCACCGATTGTTCGAGCGAAGCGCGCACCTCTTCAATCAAGAGTTTGGGCTTGATTGGCTTGTGGAGAAACCGAGTGCAGCCGGACTCGAGCATCTTGGCCTCGATGTTCGTTTCCTGCGACGCACTAATGACAACAATCGGTAGTTCAATCCCGACATGGCGCATGGCGATGATCGCCTGTTGTCCATCCATGACAGGCATTTGCAGGTCGGTAACGACGACGTCGAAATTGGCATTCGGCCGCAGCACGGTGGCGAGAGCCGAGGCTCCGTCGCACTCGAGCGTTACGTCGGCGCCGGCGCTCACGAGCGTGTTGGCGTAAAGTCGCAATTGGTCAGGACAGTCCTCGACCAAAAGAACTCGAATGCGATTCAGCGAGCGCTGCGTTTCGGATTGCAGACGTGTCATTGTGCTCAATTCTCGATTGAATCCCTGTCCACTGGCCGTATCTCCGATGCGACGCAGCACGCAAGCTGCAGCAGCCCCGGACATCAGAGCAATGACGACATGCAGTGACATCTACACTTCTATTCGGCCATCCTATTAGTGCTTCGCTTGGCATTTGTACGCCAAAGATCAGTGGAACGTGGTGTATCCACACTAGGTCGCCCGCAGAAACCGAACTCGGATGTGCGTAGGGGAATGTTCGCCATTCTTCGAACGTTTCCACGAATTTGCTCGTCCCACGGGTTGGCGAAATGCCGCCAAGCGGAAGCGTGTTGGCAATAGCTCTATTGGGCAGATTAAGTATGTCAGTCATATTAGTCGATAGTCGATAACACGCGGGCAGGCGAACAAATATACAAGATCATATTCGCCACGGGCCGATGAGTCGCCGTACATTCATTCGGCCCAGGGAAGGGGGATTTATGTGATGCCCAACGTCCGTCATCTCGCTGTTGTCGACGACGATCTGGCTCGGCGCCGTACCCTCTGCAGCCACGTTGGATTCGGTGACTGGAGCATCCACGAATACAGTTCAATTCGCGAACTGTTGGCGGCAAGCGCATTGGCGAAGACCAACGCCGTGCTTTGGTGTTGGAAGCATTCCGAGGCGCAAATCGAGGAGCTTGCCGCTTCAGTCAAGGCGAAGATCGGATTTGTGTCGATCCTCGTGCTGGCCGAATGTTCTGACCTGCGCGCTGCGGTGTCGATGATGCAACAGGGCGTGTTTGCCGTGCTCGAGTGGCCGGCGAATCGACGCGAACTCTACGACAACGTGCAGGCTGGCATGGCGCAGGCCGAAGAACTGCGAAGCAAGTGTGCGGATGTGTTGGCGACACAGAAACGCTTCGAGTCACTTACGGGCGAAGAGCAGGCGATCGTAAAATTCCTCGTCGACGGTGCGACCAACAAAGCGATGGCTTACCACCTAGACATGAGCATGCGCACGGTCGACCGCCGCCGGCGCGCCGTGCTCGAAAAGATGAACGTCAGGAATGCGTCGGTCCTGGCTTCTCAGCTCGGCCAACTCGAGTTCGCCCGCCGCATTCATTTGTTAAGCGATTGAGCGTTGGTTTCGTAGCGACCCTAGGCTACACGTCCCCGCTGCAGTACACTGGGGGGTGATGTTGACGAGTCGATGTTTTCATGCGCTTTGACGCGCTGCCTCGCCTCGGTCTCTTCGCGTTTTCAAGTGTGACGGCATCCGATGGTATTTCCAATTGGCGACGACAATGCCGACCGAGCCAATTTTCCGGTCGTGAATGTTGTTTTGATCGCCATCAATGTTTTCGTGTTCGTGGTTTTTCAAGGCGTCGGGAACAATTCTGCGTTTACCTATGCCTTTTCGACCGTGCCGGCCGAGATCATTTCCGGCAGAGACCTTGTTTCGGACGATCATCTTGTCGAAGTCGATGGACCGACGGGGCCGCAGCAGGTGCGCGTGCCCGGTCTTGGCGAAACGCCCATTCCGGTTTACCTGACCGTGCTCACGTCGATGTTCATGCATGGCAGTGTCATGCACTTGCTGGGCAACATGTGGTTTCTCTGGATCTTCGGCGATAATATCGAAAACGATCTGGGGCGACCTCGCTACATCGCCTTTTATTTGCTGGCGGGCGTCGTGGCTTCACTAGCGCACGTCTTCATGAACACGACTGGCCCCGCTGCCGAAATCCCGAGCTTGGGCGCCTCGGGCGCTATATCCGGTGTCATGGGGGCGTATCTCGTGATGCACCCTCGTCGCCGCGTGACCGTGATATTGCTGCGCCTGATTACCCAAGTTCCGGGTTTTGTCGCCGTGGGTTTGTGGTTTTTGTTTCAGATCTTCAGCTCGCTGCAGGCGCTCGGCGGTGGTCCAAGCGGAGTCGCCTACGCGGCGCACATCGGCGGATTCATTGCCGGAGCGGCGCTCATCAAGTTTTTCGCGATCGGGCGTTCGATCCCACCGGCAACGCTGGCCAATGGACCATCGAAGTATCGAAACTGGCGATAGCGCGCAGCGGATCAGCGAGTGTTGGCCGTGTCGGCGTAGAATTTGGTCAAGTCGCGATGCAGCTTCTTGAGCGACGGTTCGTAGATGTACATCATGTGCCCGCCCTGATAATAGGCCATTCGGAAGTTGCCGGCCCGCTCTGGCGCCAGACCCAAGTGGGTCCGCGTCAACTCCATGCCAAAACTGGGCGTGGCCAGATCGTAGTACCCGCAGGCGGCAAAGACTTGGAGATATGGATTTTTGATCATGGCTTGGCGTAGTGTCTCCGAGGCGTCGACGTAGCGATTCTGAAAACCATCGTAATTCCACGGATGTACGTTGCCCGAGACCACCTCGTAGACGCGATCTTCGGTGTAGTTGAGCGTTTCGCGCAAATAAGAATTCATGGCGGCAGTAAACGCACCCGAAATTGCTGCGGCGCTGGCGTCGTATTCGTACTCGCCGCCGACCGTGTCGTGATCGATGCCGACGAAGCGGCTATCGAATCGCCCCACGGTTCGTCGCTGCGAGCGCAGCAATTCCTTCGCAAATCGATCCATCGACACGCGCAGATTGGCCCCCTGTACATATCGTGGCGAAAGCCCTGTGAATCGCGCATATTCTCGCGCAATCACCTGCTTTTCGCCGGCGGAAATCGCCGTTCCTTTCAGTAAGGCCGTCGCATAGGCGCCGGCGGCGAACTCTTCCGCCTCGGCCGTGAGCTTTTCCAGCGACAGCGCCTGGAGATCTTGGGGCAGCTTCTCGTGGTACCAGGCCGTTGCCGCATACGACGGCAGGAAGGAGATGTAAGCCAGATCGTTGGTCGGCTGAAAGCGGATCGTCTGAAAATTGATGACGCCCGAAATAATAATGGCGCCGTTCAGCTCCAGCTTGTACCGCGACTGCAGCCATCCCGAAAGGCCGGCGGCGCGGATGCCGCCGTAGCTTTCGCCGATGAGAAACTTGGGCGACGACCAGCGCCCGTACTTCGTCGTGTAATCGTGAATGAACTGCGCAACGCTATGAATGTCTTCCTCGTAGCCGTGGAATTGTTCCTTCTTCTCGCCCTCGGCCGGGCGACTGTAGCCGGTGCTCACCGGATCAATGAACACAAGATCGGTCAGGTCGAGCAGGGAATGCGGATTTGCTTCCAGCGTAAACGGTGGGCGGGGTGTCGACGCGTCATCGGGAATCACCACCTTCCAAGGGCCGGCCATTCCCAGATGCAGCCAGACTGACGAAGAACCCGGGCCGCCGTTAAAGCAAAAAGTAACGGGACGCTGCGATACGTCGTCGACTCCGTCTTTCGTGTAGGCGACGAAGAAGACATGCGCCTTTTCCTTGCCGTCGTCGGCCTTTTGAGCGATCCGCCCGGCGGTCGCCGTGAAGGCTATCTCCTGACCACCGATCTTCATCGTATGATGCGTTACGACCGGTTCCTTTTCTTCGTGCTCCGGTTTCTTTTCCTTTTCCGCCGCCGATGCATTTTGCGATGGTTTCTCTTCGGCCGCCCAAAGCCTACTCGGAAGCGAAGTCGTGGCGGCAATGCCGCAGACCATGCCTAAAATAAATCCAGTTCGGGCCAAATGGCGCAAGTGTTGTCGCACGATGGTATGGTCTCCTGGCTAAGCATCAACGTTGATAATCGTGAAGCGTCAATTCTATCCTGCCCGGCAGCCTGCCGCGAGCGGAGGCTGTGGAATCGCAGGAGCACTACATAGTCCGGGGTCTGGTGCAATTTTCGGCTGAACCATCATGACTTTTGGCCGAAAATCGTCGACCGAAAACATGTACCTGACCCCCTCACGTCGACGTTGCAGTCCGCCTGCGTGGAATCGACGGACACCCCAAGCGATGTGCCTTTCGCGGCTGGATTTCCATTTGGACTATCCCGCGATCGCTACGGTCCGGTGACGTTCACGTGGAATTCTCGCGTTCCTGCACCGGGTTCGATCGTGAGTTCGAGTTCCGAGGAAGCGGCGGACTGGAATTTCTCCGGAACGTGGCTCTCTTCCGGCGGGCCGTCCATCGTCGGTGGCGTCTTCCAGCATTCCACGAAAACGCGATACCTGCCTGGCGGCAAACCTTTGCGGTCGCCATAGGCCTTCACTTCGTAGTTGCCCTGCTCGTCGAAGCTGGCCGAAGCAGGGCGGTTGGCGCCGCCCGGGGCCGATGCAAAGGGCAGAAAATAGAGCGTGCCGGCGGCCGGCGGAGCGGCGTCGTTAAACGTCACTCGGCCATACACGCGAACGACTTCGGGTCCGCTGGAACCGCAACCTGAAACGGGCAGCAAGAGAAGGAACACGATGACGGCGACCGACGACCATAACGGCGTCTGCAATCCAGTATTTCTCATGGCAAGTTCACCACTTCACCGCCGGCGCGGCTCCCCAGTTCGTTGTAAAGTTGAAAGTCGATCGACTCGGGAAGAAATCGCACACTGCCGTCGGCCAGGCAGAAAGTTGCGCCGCCAGGATGCCGGCTCTTGAACCCGCTCGTTCGATACCAGTTCGTTCCCCAGGGGACATTGCCATCGGGGCCGTCGCTATCAAACGTGTTGAGCGGGATATTCGTTGGCGATACGTTAAAGTTGACAGCAAAGGCCGAAATGAAGCAGGATTGCCGCGGCAGTGTTTCGCCAAGCATGATGGTATTCGAGAGCCCGTCGCGGATGTCCGAGAATTTCACGGCGGTATGAAACCGACCGAATACGCCGAAATGGGTTCCTTCGGGATAGCCAAGCCCAGCGCGTGTGCCAAAATTGTGACCCTGGCAGCACCAGTTGCCGGGCCCGGGCGTTTGCAAATCTGCCGGGCAATAGAAGCAAAAGTCGGGGTTCGTGGGGCCCATCGAGCCGGTGTACCACAGTCCCATTGCAGTTTCCGGGTTGTGATGGAAGCGTTTGTCGAGAACCGCGTCGCTGGCGCCGGCGTCGCTCGGGCAAATGTAGGTCGGAATGACGGTTTCGAGGATTTGCTGAGGCAACTGTTTGGTGTGCAAGTTGAAATCGATCGCGTCGTGCAGGCCCGTCTGCTCAATCTGAGGAAGGATCATCGTTGGCCAGATGCCGCCGTGTGTGGAATACGGTTTAGGCGGCTGCAGTGGAACACAACAATCACCGGAGCCATAAGGCAGCGTTCCAAAAGCCGCGTGATAATTGTGGAGCGCCAAGCCGAGCTGCTTGAGATGATTGGCGCACTGTG
>JAGQOS010000609.1 GCA_020427265.1 Planctomycetales bacterium | reverse complement strand
ACAACCGTTGTGGGCAGTTATCCGGTTCCCGCCTGGCTGCAAACATCGAGCAGCCGCGAGGGCCTGCGCGATGCGATGTTGGCCGTGATCAAAACACAAGAACTCGCCGGCATCGATGTGGTCGCCGACGGCGAATTGTATCGCTGGAATGTGAACCATGCCGAAACCAACGGCATGATCGACTACTTCGTGCGACCGCTCACGGGAATTCAGTCTCAATTGTCATTGCCGCAGTTGCGCAAATGGCGGCAAGATGCGGGCATGAGTTTTCGCGATGCGCCGCCCGGCGTCGTCACCGCGGCGATCGGCCCGGGCACGCTCAATCTGCCGGCCGACTACGCCCTGTATCGCGACCTGACGGAGCGGCCCAAAAAATTCACCGTGACCAGCCCCTACATGCTCGCCAAGACACTCGTCGACGAACATTACGGCGATTTGAAGACGTTGGTGCTCGCCCTGGCCGACGTGCTGAAGGACCAAGTCACCGAGATCGACGCCGAGATCCTACAGGTGGACGAAGCCAACGTGACCGGGCATCCCGAAGATGCGGCGTTGGCGGCCGCCGGAATTAATCGCGTACTCGAGGGCGCGCAGCGCGAGAAGGCGGTTCATTTGTGCTACGGCAATTACGGCGGTCAAACAATTCAACAGGGCGCCTACGATCGGCTGATCGGTCTGCTTAACGACCTGCGGGCTGATCACGTCGTGCTCGAGATCGCCCGCCGCCCCGCAGTGGAATTAACGATGCTTCGCGACGTACGTGCAGACCTGGGACTGGGTATCGGCGTGATCGACATCAAAGACAACGAAGTGGAAACCGCCGAAGAGGTCGCCCGGCGAATCGAGAACGCCGCGGCCACGCTGGGGGCCGAGCGAATTCAATACGTTCACCCCGATTGCGGTTTCTGGATGTTGCCTCGCAGCGTCGCCGATGCGAAAATGAGAGCGCTCGTGGCGGGGCGGAATTTGTTTGCCGGCGCGCCATAAGCCGTGACCATCCCGCCCAATCGTACTCAATACAGCCAGCCAGGCGCCGCCACGCGCTTCACTCAACTCGATTTTCTCACCTTGCAATGCCGCCACGCCGACGACTTCCACTCGCCCCGCAAGTCCTTCTGCTCTATGCCCTGGCATGCGCGTCGCTGCGCGCTGAAGAACCGCGCTATGTTGCGATCTTCGACAATGGCGAACGGCACACGGGCGACAAGGTCGACGACTGGTTCTTCGCCGATCGAATGCCCCGGCTCAACGGCCGCAACCTGCTCGACGAAGGCAACCCGGCGCGCGTGATTTACGACACGCAATCCAATCTCGCGATCCTCGGCGCTCATCTCGAACTGGCCAATGGCGACCTGTTGCCCGGTCGGGTCGAGCGCTACGAACCGGCATCGGCCAGCCACGTGGCGACGCTCGTCGTGCGTTCGCCGCTCGCCGGTGCGAATCAGACCGTGCGCGTGCGGGCCGACGCGGTCCGGCGGATCGCGTCGTCGACAGACAAAACCGCCTTCGCGCCGGGTTTCTTGGAATCGAGCGACGGCCAGCGCGTGCGCGCGGAGCGAGTCCGCTTCGCGGCCCAAGGCGTGCGAGGCCTGACCGCATCGGGAACGGTCGACTTCGGGTTCGTCGAATTGCGAGAAGCGCACTTCGACGTCGCCGAGCCGTTCCTCGCTTGGCGCAACGCGATCTGGCTCGATACGTTCGAGCCGGAGCAGTTCTACTTTCACTTGCACACGGCCTCGGGTGGCCGGCTAACCGTGCCCCGCGAGCTAGCCCGGGGCGATATCGAGAAAGCTTCGGGTGGCGCCTCGCCGCGGTTTGCCGTACAGCCGTTGTGGTCGCTCGACCCGCTCTATTTGTTTCACGACGACATCGCGTCGGCCAGCCAACTGCGGCTGCGCGAAGTCCCGCTGTCGCTCTTCGAGCCGGTCGCCGTCGAGCAGCGTTCGGCAATCTCGCACTGGCCGTGGCAGGCGAATGCGAGCTTGCAGGGAGAGCCGCTGAGAGTTGAAGAACTAGTCTCCGATCTCGGCCTGGCGACGCATTCGTACACAGCACTGACCTTCGCTTTGCCGGAACAGGCCGAGGAGTTGTTTACAGTCGTCGGCATCGATCCGGCTTGCCGTCGCGGCGGCTGCGCGCGCGCCAGCATTCATCGCGAATCGGCGAGCGGCCTCGAGATTTGGCGCAGCGATTTCCTGCGCGGCGGGCAGAGCCCGGTGCGTGTCGGCCCGCTCGATGTGCGCGGCGCGAAGCAGTTGACGTTTGTCACCGACTTCGCCCACGATGGCCGGCCCACGGGCGCCGATCCGTTCGACATCCGCGACTTCGTCCACTGGCTCATGCCGTTCGTCCGTTTGCAGCCCGATGCCTGGAACAAGTTCCCACCGCGCGAGCCGGACCAACTCATGCCGGAACTGGCCGGCTGGCAGATCGCCGCC
>JAGQOS010000608.1 GCA_020427265.1 Planctomycetales bacterium | reverse complement strand
TCGAGCGCCTCATCTTGTTCGTAGCGTTTTCCCAAGGCAGCCGCGATCTGAGCCTTGCAAAGTTCAAAGCCCAGGTAGAACGCGTGTGACGCATCCAAGTTTTTCGGCCCCTGGGCCGCGAGTTCGGCGAATAAGGCAAATGGGTCCTGGTTCGTCAAATGGATTCCCGCTGCGACGAGGTGGAAGCCGTCGGGGCCGACTAATAGCCGGTAGTTGTGATCTTTCACTTCTTGGGCCAGCCGCTCGATCATCTCGGCGTCATGACGCATTGGATCGGCATCGCGAAGCATGATCAAACGCTCATCCACGTGCTTGGGTAACGCCCGGTTGCGGACCGCGTAATGGGCGAGCCGTCTCGCGACATCGCATTCGGCCACGCTCGATTGCGCCCACGGTATCACCTGAGTGGTGAGGATCGATCGAATGCCGACTTCCTCACAAAACCCGAGCAGCAGGAAATTGATTCCGGCGGAGTCGCAGTCGGAAAGTTCTGTCAGGTTGCCGACGCCCATCAGCATTTCGGCATCGGGATAGCGGCGACGCACGTCGAGATAGCGTCGGAGGCTCTCTGCCATGCCAAAACCAATTGGTTCGAGGATGGCATCGATCCGCAGTCGCACGCCGGCAGTCGCCAAATGTTCCACCGTGGCGTCGAGACCTGCGAGTTCGTGCGGATCGTCGGGAATCGCGACGACTTCCACACCCCAATCCGCCGCGGCGTGGCGATTGCTGGCGTTTACCGAAAGCACGAGTTCGGCGCCGGCCTTGGCGGCCTCGCTGATCTCTTGCACGTTTAGGCTGTCGATCGAAACACGCAGCCCCAGATCCTTAACCGCCTTGACGGTCTCCGCTACGCCGGGCCACGTATCGCCGGGATCGCAGCCAATGTCGATGACATCGGCGCCGGCGTGGGCCAGGCTCTGAGCTTGTGCAAGAATCTCGTCCAACTTTAATCGCGGAGAATGGTTGATCTCAGCAACGATTTCGATCTGATGTGCACCGTAATCGCTGTCGGCTTTCGCGTGGCCGAACAATGACGGCAGTTTTCGCAAATCGCGCGGGCCGCGCTCGACCGGCACGCAGGTCGCCGCCGTGAGTTCGGTCAGGTCGCCCTCACAGTAGCCGGGAATGAGAACCTTCGTGGCGGTTGTCGGAACAGACAGCCGCGGGGCGATCCATTGGGGTGTCATCAGCGCCGCGACGGTGATCGGCAACACATCGATCGAATATTGAAAGCCGACCGACTCCGCCAGAGGAGCCACGACATCGCGCAAGGCGTGTTCTGCCAGCCTTCCGGTCACGAAATGAAGATGCTCAGCGGCCATAGGCTAACTGACGTGCGATCCGCCATTGACTTTGATCACCTGGCCAGTAATGAACGCCGACTCGGGCGATACGAGGAATCGACAGGCCCGCGCTACATCGGCCGGAGTTCCCCAGCGACCGAGTAACGATTCACTCATCGCGCGTTGTTGCCAGGTGTCCGACGCCTGTTCGCCCCAGGCCGTGCGAATCCAACCCGGGGCCAGGCAGTTGACTCGCACCTGGGGCGCGAGCGATTTGGCCAGGCTGCGAGAAAACGCCGCTATCGCGCCTTTGGTTGCGGCGAACATTTCGCCGCCGTCGCCGGCCATACCCGACTCGGCCTGATCCCAGCCAATGTTGCAGATCACGCCAGCCCCGCTCGCCTTCATGCGTGCGCCGACGCTCCGGCTCAAATCAATCGTCGCATTCACGTCCACCTGTTGAAGCTGGGCAAGCTTGTCGTCGAAGGTTCCGGCGGCCGCTTCACCAGTCAGCACGTCGGCGCCGGCATTGTTAACCCAGATGTCGATAGCCCGCCAGTTCCAGGCCTGTGTCACGAGCGCTTCACGCTCGTCGTGGTCGGCCAAATCGCCCACGACAAGCTCCGTCTTCGTGTCGAATTGCTCCAATTCTTCGGCCACTTGCACTAGGGCCTCGCGGCGAATGCGCGTGTGTAGCAGAATGTCGGCGCCCGCCGCGGCCAAGGCGATCGAGATCGCACGGCCGATTCCGGAAGCCGCACCCGTAACGACCGCGGCTTGGCCCGAGAGATTGGTAGGCATCAATTCGTGTGTTAGGTTCATGCACTAGTTTTAACCGATCCACGCCCAGGACGACAGGGAGCGAGTCTGGCCGCATGCGAGTTGTAATCGGCGGTTGCAGCCGCACAAGGTCTCGCGCCATAATTGGGCGATATCGCGCAAGGAACGCCCCCCATTTCAATCCCCGGACCATGACGACGCTTCTCGAACTTCGCGACGCCCATAAACGCTACGGTGTACAGGAGTTGCTCGACGGCGCGACGATCGCTGTAAGCGACAAGTACAAGATTGGCCTGATCGGTCGCAACGGGGCGGGAAAGTCGACGCTATGTCGCGTATTGCTAGGCGAAGAGGAGCTCGATGCCGGCGAGG
>JAGQOS010000607.1 GCA_020427265.1 Planctomycetales bacterium | reverse complement strand
CCCCGTTTGATCCCTCCCTAATCGACAACGAGCAAAGCAATGGCCGGCCGACTGGGCGATATCCTCGTACGCCATGGGCATATTACTGAAAGCCAACTCGAGGCGGCGCTAAAGGCGCAGGGCTCCGAACGTGGCATGCTGGGAGCGCTGTTACTGCGTCGTGGCTTGGTTTCCGTCCCACAGCTTGGCGCGGCGCTGGCCGAGCAGTATGAGGTCGACTTCGAAGAAATCGTTGCTGACGCCGTCAATCCGCAAATCGTTCGCCTGCTTCCCGAAGATCTGGCCCGCGAGCGCGCTGTCGTGCCGATCGGAGTTGCAGGTGGGCAGATGAAGCTGGCGATGGTCGCGCCGGATGACATCGAGACCATCTCCGAAGCGGAGTTGATCGCCGGATACCACGTCGAACCGGTTGTCGCCATGGAAAACCAAGTGCAGGCGGCGCTGGATCGAGGGTTCGACGATCGTATCGTTGCCCGTCAAACGATCGTCGATATGAAGATGGCCGATCTGGAGAAGGCGGAGCACGAAATCGACGTGGCCGAAGTCGCTGCTCCGCGCGAAGAAGACGATGCACCTGTGGTTCGGCTGGTCCATGCCATTTTGATGGGCGCTATCAATGCCAATGCGAGCGATGTCCATCTTGAGCCGCACACGCCTGAAATGCGCGTGCGCTATCGCGTGGATGGAGAACTCCAAGCAGTGATGACCATCCCCAATCACATTGAAGAGGCCGTTGTGGCGCGCATCAAAGTGATGGGCGATATGGATACCACCGAAAGCCGCCGACCGCAGGACGGGCATCTGAGCGTGCAGGAAGCCGGCGGCAAAGTGAACTTCCGCGTCAGCACGATTCCGACCGTTGGCGGCGAAAAGGTGGTTATGCGCTTGCTCGATGAAGGCAACAAGGTGTTCGACCTCGACCACCTGGGCCTCGCGGCGCGCGAAAGAGAGCAACTGCAGTCGCTTATCGACAAACCGCACGGCATGATGGTCGTGACTGGGCCCACGGGCTCAGGCAAGAGTACGACGATGTATTCAGTGCTTTCGAAACTGAATGCCGTACAGCGGAATATTGTCACGGTCGAAGATCCGGTCGAGTACCGCTTGCCGGGCATCAATCAGGTGGCCGCCGACAACGAACACGGCCTCGGCTTCGCCAATGCGTTGAAGTACATCATGCGCCAAGACCCCGACGTGATCATGGTGGGCGAGATTCGCGACCACGAGACTGCGGGTACTTCGGTCCAGGCAGCACTCACCGGCCATTTGCTCATTAGCACTTTGCACACAAACGATGCCGTTGGCGCAGTGGCCCGCTTGAATGACTTGGGACTCGATCCGTTCAAGATCGCCGGGGCGCTCCTCGGTTCGATCGCCCAGCGACTGTTGCGGTCGATCTGTGAGGAATGCAAGGAGCCGGTCGAGCCCAATATTCCGCTGCTGCAAACCCTGCTGCGCGGAAAACCGATACCCGACGACGTGGTCTTCTTTCATGGCCGCGGCTGCAAGCGGTGCTTGGGAAGCGGCTACGCCGGTCGCATCCCGATTTACGAAATTATGGTCGTTACACCCGAGTTGGCCGAAGCCATCGAACGAAACGTTCCCACAACCAAGCTGCGCGAAATCGCGCTTCAAGCGGGAATGGTCGAACTGGCTTCGGCAGGTTTAGAGAAGGTCTACTCCGGGCAGACGACCGTGGAAGAAGTCTTCTACAAGATTTCCAGTTAGTCTTGAACATACAGGTTGGTGCGCATTGCGTACCGTATAGCCATGAGCCGCGCCCCTGCACTATCCATGAAGACCGAGGCCGAAGGAGGCTTAGCGCGCGTGTGGGAGATTCTTACGCGCAAACCCGAGTCCAAGGGCTCGACGACGATCAAACGTCACGATCTTGTCTTCATCCTGCGCAATCTCGCGACGCTCGTTGAGAACGGCGTGTCGCTGCAGCGGGCTTTGAAGACCATCGCCCAAGAAAAGACGCTGGCGCGATACGCGCCGATTCTCGAAGAGATTCGTCGGCGCGTCGAGACGGGCGAAACGTTTAGCGGTGTGCTCGCGTCGTTTCCCGATACGTTTGGCGACTTGATCGTCAACCAGATTCGTGTCGGAGAGCGGGCTGGAACCTTGGCGGAAACTCTCAACCAAGTGACCGAGCAACAGGAAAAAATGAGCCACCTGCGCTCACTCGTGGTCAAAAAGCTCGCCTATCCGATTGTGCTATCGGTGCTCGGGTCGGGGGTGGTCGCGTTCATGCTGATCGGCGTGATTCCCGTATTCGAAGAGACATATGCCGACGCAGGCGTGGCGCTTCCTTTCGTCACGCAGTTGATGATCAACGTGGGGCATTTCGCATCGACATACTATTGGATGGTTCTGCTAGGTATCGCGGCGATTGTGATTGGGGTGAAGCAAATTCGTCGCCATGCCGATCTGGCGTTTCGCATGGA
>JAGQOS010000606.1 GCA_020427265.1 Planctomycetales bacterium | reverse complement strand
GACCGGCCACATAGCGGATCGTCACGCCGCCCGGCTCACAGTCCCACGGCCGAGGTTCCTGCGCCACTTGATAGCGTCCGCTGGCGCGCAAGCGATAGGTCTTTCCCGGTTCGAGTTCGATGCGGCTGCTTTGCCAGCCGTGATCGGCTTGAACTTCCACCTGCGCCCCGTCGTTCGCCAGCGGCGCGCCCGGCGCAAATTCGATCGCATTGCGCGGGATGTCGTAACCGTAGTCGAGCGTGCGCACGAAAACGCTCCATTCGGTCGCCAGCGAGCCAGCAAGATCGGCGCGAAACGCCTCATGGAGTTGCTCTGCGAAGGCGGCATTGCCCACGTCGCGCGCCAGCGCGCGAAACCGCGCCTGGTACCGAGGGTGAGCATCGAGAAACTTCGCCGCCGCCCAGCACCAGGCATACGGCTCGTTTTGCAGATGGGCCCGGCTGTCGTAGTGAAAGATTTCGGGCAGCGTCAGCACGCGATCGGCCGCGACAGCGTCGCGGATAATCTTGATCCTTCCGAGCATGGGAACTTCGTCGCGGTTGGCGGGAAACGATCGCAACATCAGTTGGCCCTTTTCCCAGCGATGCGTGCCGAACAATTCCGCCATTCCTTCCATGTACCATGGCGGTCCGCAGCTTCCCAAGGCCGCGAACATGAACCCGTGCGTTCCTTCGTGTAGCAACAGATGGCGGCGGTAGTACTCGCTGGGCTGTTCCATGAGCCAAAAGTCGGCGCCGGCTGTGTAGCCGTGCCGAAACTCGGGCAGGTCGGCCGGCAATAGGCCGGCGCGGCGGAAGCGATCGCGATCGACCATCAAAAAACCGTGCATCCGCCAGCCGGCCATCGTCGGCCCTTCGACGCCAAAATAGGCGAGCCACTGCGGCAACGCCGCGTCGAAAGCGGCTGGCAGCCGCGCCAACTCGTCGTCGGCGGGCAAATCGGTAAAGAGTGTCAGATGTTCACCGGAAAGCGTATGGATACCCGCGGCTTGCACGCGCGCCTCATCGACCGGTCGCGGCTGCGCGTAGCGCGGCGCGGCGGCCTGTGCGCAGGCGTGCAGGCTGAGCCACAGGCCCAGGCACGCGACCAGCGTCGCGGCCGACCCAACCGGGGCTCGACTCTTGCGCGGCATCGGCTTGACCTTCGCAGGGACAAATTGAACAAAGCTTCCCACTTCTGTTAGTTTAGTTGCACACGCTCGATTTGTCATGGCGATGCCGGCAGCGCGGTCCGACAACGAGCGCAATTCGAGAAGTGAACGAGAGCGTATTTCATAAATTGGCCGGAACGCGCGAGCGTCCGGTTTTTTCCGAGAACCGTGGGCTAGCGCCCTACGGCTGATACGTTTTGAAATGCGCTCTAATGAAACCGCCAAAAAACGTGGCGTGGCCACCGAACATAACCAACGACCATAAGTAATAGGTAGGAACACTAATCTTCGCTAATCGCTAAGCAAAGTTTGACTTGAGTGAAGATGAGCGGGGATAAGTGTTACCGGAAATCGATGGTAGCCGATCGATTCTGATCGCTTTCCGTGTGGCGGCGCCATTCACTTGGCGTTCTTGGCGGTAAATAACCCTTCCACTTTCAATGCGAACCATCAGGCCCACGGGAAAACAAGCATGCGGTACACGAACCGATGGATCTGGCTCTCGCTCTTCGTTGCGCTGCTCTCGGGATGCATCGAGCCCGCCGAACGCGAGGTCGTTGTCTACACGGCGCTCGATCGCGAGTTTTCCGAGGCCGTATTTGAGCAGTTTACGCGCGAGACCGGCATTGCCGTGCGGGCGAAGTACGACGTGGAGTCGACCAAAACCGTGGGCCTGGCCGAGGCGATTTTGCGCGAGCGCGCGCGGCCGCGTTGCGACTTGTTCTGGAACAACGAAATCCTGCACACGCTGCGGTTACAAGACGCGGGAATTCTCGCAGCGTATGCCGCGCCGCGCGCTGCCCATTACCCGGCGATGTATCGCGCGCCGGACGGCGCGTGGCACGGCTTCGCCGCGCGGGCGCGCGTGTTGATCGTCAATCGCGATCTGGTGGCGCGCGAGCAGTTCCCGCAATCGATTCGCGATCTGGCCGACCCGCGCTGGCGCGGGCAAGTGGGGCTGGCCAAACCGCTCTTCGGCACGACCGCCACGCATGCGGCGTGCCTTTTCGCCGTGTGGGGCGACGACCCGGCGCGCGAATTCTTCGAGCAGCTCAAATCGAATTGCCAAATCCTTGCCGGCAACAAGCAGGTGGCCGTTTCGGTGGCCGCCGGCCGCCTGGCGTTCGGACTGACCGACACCGACGACGCCATGGTAGAAATCAGCCGCGGGGGTCCGGTCGAGATCGTTTACCCCGATCAACAGCCCGACGCCATGGGCACGCTCTTTATTCCGAACACCCTCGGGTTAATCCAGGGTGGGCCGCATGGCGACGACGCCCGTCGGCTGGTCGACTTCCTGC
>JAGQOS010000605.1 GCA_020427265.1 Planctomycetales bacterium | reverse complement strand
CACATATGACAATCAATCGAGAGAAGTCGCGTGTCAGCCCCATGTCGCGCAACAACCGCTCGACGATGCCCGCCATTTCGTCGACGCTGTAACCCACATGGCCATCCTCGGGCCCGGGCGCTTCTTCAGTACGCTCCAGTTGAAGTTGTGTTACTTCCGGTGTACGTACAAAATCTCCAACCAGTTTGCGCAACTGTGCCGTGGCGCGCGGAAAGAGTATCCGCATTACCAACGGCAGCGAAGCCAACGAACCGAAAAGGGCCGCAAACCAGCCGCCAGCGAAGGTGCGACTCCCCATATGCACATGGTGGGTCACCGTGCCGATGGTTCGTCGCCTACGGCGTCGTCGCCTTGCGTGTTCTTCGAACGTGTAGACGACATCTTCCGACACGTAATGCTGCGGCCGAATAATGACCGGACATAATGGAGTGTAGTGGGCGTCGGCCGCGCCCCGATAGTACATGGCGACGGCGAAGAAACCCGCCACGCCGAATGTCTCGCACTCTGGCGCGAGTTCCTCCAAATGACGCCGAAATGACTCCTCGCGTTCATCGATACAGCAGACCAACTGGAACTTTGGTCGCCGCACGGTGTTCACGTCCGTCGCTTCGCTCGCTTGCGACTGGCTAACTCGCTCGCAATGGAGCGCCACCGCGTCGAGCGTTTGATTGCGGTATCTTCGCTCAAAGGCCAGATGATAGATGCGGCGTCGCTCCAGACCGTCGAAGGCTTCAATTTCTTGCATCAGTGCCGACCATTCGCTCTGCGATAGTCGCCACAGCGTTGCCGGCTCCCAACCCAGGAGCTGAGCCAACTGAAAGACGCCAAAGGCGCGCTGCTCGCTACTGCGGGCATCGCGTCCTTTAATTTTTTCGCGCAAGAACTTGCGCAAACCTGTGAGTGGGCCGGCAAACGAAACCGTCTCCTTGGCCTGCCACGCAAGCGCATGCCTCTCCAAAACCAAGCGCACGGCCAGATACTCGATCAAACTGTTGGCCGGCGCAGGGTGAGCTACGCGGTCGCCACGTGATTCGAGTTGCCATATCATGCCGGCATAGCCACGCAGCGCCAGCAACGTCTGGGTTATGAAGTCTCCCGTCTCATCCTCGCCAACCCCCAGCGCATCGAACGACTCGACAATGGAATCCAGCGGCGAGATGTCTTGCTCTAGCAAACGAGCCAGATCCTTGCGAACTCCGCGCATCCAAATATCGGGCGTGCTGCAAGACTGCGAATAAACAGTCAGAAAAGTGCGATAGAATCCACGATCGCGATCCCTTAATGGCCAGGCCGCGAACCCCTGATCGAGAAATGCGGCACAGAATCGTATTAGCAAGTCGTGGACAAGTGGATCGCTGCTTTCGCCAACCGCTTGCCGCAACAAGTCGGCGTGACGCAAGGGGGACTTGCCCTCCGACGGTACAGCCCGGGCCGCCTTGGCGCCGTTCACACATGCAAGCCACAGGGCATGTAGCGTGAACGCCTGCCAGGTTTCCTCGCTCCAATGCTCGATCGTTTCTTTATCGAAAGTCTGAAAGAGCAACCCGACCGCTTCTTGGAGCTGTTTGTTAGGAGAGTTGGCGACATCGCCATTTCGCAAGTCGCGCATCACCCAATGCCGCGTCTGAGCCAGCACATGCTCACGACTGGACGATGCTGCTTCGGCACGAAATCGCCGCAAGGCGTCGGTTTCGGCAACGTACCATCGCAATTCAACCGAGGGCCCAGTCTGAAGCGGATGTTCGAGCATCGCCTGGCGCAGAGACGCTCTCGTTCCCAGAAATCCCAGCAACTCATCGGCCCGGTCACCTAAATCATCCGCCAATACGGCCTGGAGGTCTTCCGGACGAATGCTGCGTTGCGTTAGCTTCCGGCGATACTGCTCCTCGGGAAGGAACGGATGGCAACCGAAGGTCTTGCCCCCTTCGACGACCGCTGCTTCGAAAGGCAGCTCTTCAAACGCATGCAACGTGTTGTGGTGAACGAACGCCGTAATGGGGCCTTGCGCTGGCAGCAGGTGGGCCGCGTGTTGAATTTCTGCGCGCAACTTGTCGAAGCGGTGGCCATCTGTTGAATGGCTCGCTTGGGCGGATGCTTCTTGATGTGCTTGCTTGTCCATGGCGCAATACAGTTAGAAAAATGCCTCTGCGGCTCCTCGGATACAGAGCCTACGGGAACAAAGAATTCGGCCACACGAACATCAACCGCTGTCGAGGAATGCGGCGTGCAGAACGAAAACCGGGAGGGAAACGCATCGCGAGATTGGCGCGCGATGCAAGCTGGCGGAAAGTAGACGTCGCGAGCAGAGCTCTACGCGCGATACGCACCGAGACTCGCGCCACGCAGAGGCGGCCCGCGAGTCAAAAACTGAAAGCGCTGTGGCTCGTCGAAGTCGCCCGACTCGAAGTCTTCGAGCGTCTCCAGGCAAGCAGGCTCGAGCGTTACGAGGAATTGCC
>JAGQOS010000604.1 GCA_020427265.1 Planctomycetales bacterium | reverse complement strand
CGCCCGCTCCGCTGCGGCTTCGGCAGGGCCTCCGCTGCGCGGGCGGTCCGACTCACGAAACGGAGGATCATCATGTAAAGCACGCCAAAGACTTGACGAATCCCTACATAGCTGAAACCCGCGTTCTGTCGCTCAACTCGCCTACGATTTCGCACGCAGTACTCCTTGCTCCGCGGTATCTATACGCAGCGCCGACCGGCCGATGAACATACGCGACGAAACAAACATTCACCAGCCTTCTCACCGGCACTCGCCCGCAAGAATAATGCCCCGGACGTTCCGCCGCAATCCCGCGTAGTTGGGGGAAGCACGGGCGATTTCTGGCAGGCAACACGGACTGAATCAATGCAGCACGGGGCAACTGTCGAACCAGAGGCGGCCGTCGCGCTCGATCCAGGCCGAGCTTTCGACAGGGCCCCAGAGCGACGGTTCGTACTCGTGCAACCCTTGGCGACCGAGTTGCTCCCACGCAGCCAGGATCGGGTCGACAATACTCCAGGCCAGTTCCACTTCATCGGCGCGGGCGAAGAGACTGGCGTCGCCCTGCATGGCGTCGAGCAGGAGCCGCTGATAGGCGTCGGGCAGCGTCGCCTTGAACTCTTCTTGAAAGCGGAAGTCGAGATCGGTCAGGCGAAGTTGCATGCCCGCGTCGGGCACCTTGGTTTGGAAGTGCAATTGGATGCCCTCGGCCGGCTGGATCTGGATCACGAGCCGATTGGCGTCTAACGGGCCACGGTGCCCGGAGCCAAAGAGCATGTGCGGCGGCTCGCGGAATTGAATCACAATTTGCGTGGTTCGGCAGCTCATCGCCTTGCCGCTGCGCAGGTAAAACGGCACGCCCTGCCACCGCCAATTGTCGACCGCCAGCTTGACGGCGGCAAACGTAGCGGTCGTGCTATCGTCGGCCACTCCGCGTTCGTCGCGATAGCCGCGGTAGAAGCCGCGCAGCGTATCGGTCGCCACATCGTCGCGCTCGAGCCGACGTACGGCTTGCAGCACCTTAACTTTTTCGTCGCGCACGCGGTCGGCCTCGTAACGCGAGGGGGCTTCCATGGCCGTAATCATGAGCAACTGCAGCAGATGGTTCTGAAACATGTCGCGCAAGATGCCCGAAGAATCGTAGTACCCGGCGCGTTTGCCGACCTTCACTTCCTCGGCCACGGTGATTTGCACATGGTCGACGTAGTTGCGGTTCCAGATCGGCTCGAAGATCGAGTTGGCGAAGCGGAGCACGAGCAGATTCTGCACGGTTTCCTTGCCCAGATAATGATCGATGCGGTAGATCTGCATCTCGGCGAAGACTTCGTGCACGGCCCGGTTCAGCGCCCGGGCCGATGCGAGATCGACGCCAAAGGGCTTTTCAATCACCACGCGCACCGGGCCGCACGTTTCGTCCGCCAATCCGGTTTCGCCCAAATGGGCAACGGCTGGCTCATAAAATCGCGGCGCTGTGGCGAGGTAGAAGACTCGGGTGCACCCGGCGCCATCTTCCATGCCGTCGAGCCGCTCTTTGAGCCGCCGCACGTCGTCGACGCTCGAAAGGTCGCCGGGCTGGTAGTAGATGCTCTCGGCAAACTGTCGAAATGCTTGCTCGTCGAACTCGTCGCCGAGGAATTCTCGCGTGGAACCAGCCAATTCCTCGCGCCACGCGACATCGGAAAACTCGGTGCGCGAAAACCCGACGACTTGCGTATCGCGCGGCAGCCGGCCCTTGCAATGCAGGCGAAAGAGCGCCGGAATCAACTTGCGACTGGTCAAATCGCCCGAAGCGCCGAAGATGATGAAAGTATGGGGCATGGAGAAGTGTTCATGCGTCGCTGCACGGTCAATCCGCCGCCTGCGACTCCCTACAAAATAAACCGGCTCAAATCCTCGTCCTTCGACACTGCATCGAGCCGATCGCGGACGTAGGCGGCGTTGATCGTGACCTGCCCCATTTTCATTTCCGGCGCTTCGAAGCTCAGTTCTTCGAGCAGGCGTTCCATGATCGTATGCAGCCGACGAGCCCCGATGTTCTGCGTCGAGCGGTTCACCTGGAACGCGTAGTTGGCGAGCGCCTCGTGGGCGTCTTCGGTGAAGTCAACATCGACACCTTCGGTTTTCATCAGGGCCACATACTGTTTGGTCAGGGCGTTTTTCGGCTCGGTCAAAATGCGGACAAAGTCCTGCTCGGTCAGATCGTCTAATTCCACGCGGATCGGAAAGCGGCCTTGCAGTTCGGGCATCAGGTCGCTCGGTTGCGTGGCGTGAAATGCGCCGGCGGCGATAAACAGAATATGATCGGTCTTCACGTTGCCGTACCGGGTTTGGACGGTCGTGCCTTCGACAATCGGCAGTAGATCGCGCTGGACGCCCTGGCGCGAGACGTCGGAATTGCGCGTGTTCTCGGCCGCGACGACCTTGTCGATTTCGTCCAGAAACACCATGCCCACGTTTTCGGCCAGCTCGATCGCTTT
>JAGQOS010000603.1 GCA_020427265.1 Planctomycetales bacterium | reverse complement strand
AACATTCCCGGCACACACGTGTGCGAGTTGATGCCGAAAATGAGCCAGATGATGGACAAGCTGTGCGTGATTCGGTCGATGCGCACATCTCAAGTCGACCATCCGGGCGGCATCTATCTGATGCATACCGGCTACAGTCCGACAGCCAACGTGCGTTTTCCGGAAATCG
Source organism: Planctomycetales bacterium (assembly GCA_020427265.1). Lineage (GTDB taxonomy): Bacteria > Planctomycetota > Planctomycetia > Pirellulales > JAGQOS01 > JAGQOS01. Next base: position 2,304 of record JAGQOS010000603.1, on the reverse strand, counting down.
GCGCGATCTGCGCCAAGTACCTTGGCCAGGAAGATGTCGCCTTGCCGAGTTTCGTAAAAATCGCCTCGAACGGCAACGCGGGCGGCGGTTTTCTAGGGCCAAAGTATCAACCTTTTAGTTTGAACCATTCCGGTCGCTTGCCCACATTCGCCGAGCGCAGCGGCGACGAAGCCCGGGAATTGCAGCGGCACGAGTTGCGTTCCTTTGTCGAGGAACGTTTCGCCGCGGGCCATCGAGTGGAAACAAGCCGCATGCATCGCGAGTCGTACGCCGCTTCGCGACGATTGCAAAGCGCCCTGCCCGTATTCGATTTTGAACAAGAGTGGTCCCAGTACGAAAATCTTTACGGCGACAGCCTCTTCGGCCGACGATGCCTGATCGCGCGCCGTTTGGTCGAAGCTGGTGTTCCGTTTGTGGAAGTTGGCCAAAGCGGTTACGACACGCACGCCGATAACTTCAGCGGACACAAGGGCCTCGTTCCGCCGATGGAACATGCCTGGGCCGGATTAATTACCGATTTAGAGCAGCGCGGGTTGTTGGCCAACACGCTCATCATTTGGATGGGTGAGATCGGCCGCACGCCGAAGATCAATAATCGCAGCGGGCGCGATCACTACGTGCGGGCTTGGACCACGGCGCTAGCCGGCGGCGGCGTGAAAGGGGGATTGGTTTACGGGGCCACAGACAAAGACGGTGTCGACGTGACAGAAGGCCAAGTGACCGAGGGCGACTTCTTCGCCACGGTTTACAAGACACTTGGCATGGACCCGGAGGCCGAGAACATGGCCGGGTCGCGGCCGATTCCGCTGGCGCCTTTTGGTTCCCACGTGGTCGACGAATTACTGGCTTAACGCAGGCTCGCTTCCCGCGGCGAAGGCAACCATGGCTAACTTACACAACGCTCAGCTCACGCATCAACTAACCTTTGAAGGCGCCTGGCCCAGCGCCGTGGCTTTTGTCGATGAGCAGCGAGTAGCCGCGGGCAATCGCGATGGCCAGATGTACGTTTGGGACTTAACAAGCGAGCCCGTTGAGCTGACCGAAGAGCAGCAGAAAAACAACGAGTTGAAAGAACGCGCCGCCAACGTGCATCCAATGCGAAGCCTGGATGGCCACGCTAACGGCATTACCCACTTGCTTGCAGCCGATGGCGGTGAAACGCTGATTTCATCCAGCTTGGATCATTCCATTGGTATCTGGAAGACATCGGCCGCGGCAGCGGGCCAAGGCGAAGTCGTGCTCGACATCGCGCAGCGGCGGCAGCGGATCAAGCGAGATGGCAGCAACGAAGAGGAGGTTCTCAGCCAGCCCGGCATCGCCATCGAAACGCAATCACCGGCTCACACGCTGGCTGGGCACAATGATTGGATTCAGGCATGCGCCATGAGCGGCGATGGGCGATATCTGTTGAGCGGCGATGATGCGGGAACTGCAATCCTCTGGGATCTGCCCGCGCGGCGTGAGATTCGTCGCTGGCAAGCACACAAAATGAACGGTGTTGTCTCCACGGCGCTTTCGCCCGATGGAGGCCGCGCGCTGCTCAGCGAATATCGCTCGAACCGCGGCGACTTTGACCGCCCACCTGCCCAGGTGCAGGTCGTGTCGACAGCCACGGGTGAATTGCTGATCGATCTGCTAGCCGTTCAGTTTCCCGATGTCGAGAAACGCGACAATTCCTACGAGTACGGAACGAAATGGAGCAAGTGGGTCGGTCGCGGCTTCGTCACTTCGGCTTTTTCACCCGATGGCAAATTACTCGCGTTAGGGATGGGTGGCGAAATTGGCGATGCGCAAGTGCATTTGGTCGATGCGGAAACGGGCAAGCAAGTGCGCACGGTTAGCAAACATCAATATGGCGTGTGCGATCTCGCATTTACCGCCGACGGCTCACAGTTGTTAACATCGGGCAGGGACACGACCTTAAAAGTAATTCAAGTGAGCGATGGCAAGGAACTAGCAACGCTCGGCAAACCGCGCGGCGGACAATTTAAAGACTGGCTTGCGGCCATCGCGCTCAGTCCGAGCGGAAACCGAATCGCGGCCGCCGATATCGCCGGCATGATCCATGTATGGTCGGTTTAGTACGCAGTGGGTCGTCGGTCTAGCAGGGCCGAGATCCAATGGTTGTGGTCCATCACTCTTCGTCGGTTGCATACAACTTCTGATGCAACTTGGCCAATTCCTGGGCCGGAATCTTGATTACCTTGCGATCGTAGGTCATCAAGCCGTTGATCTCGCCTTCCACATCCGTCGTCTGTGTGTAAACGCCGGCCGCGATGCCTTGCTTGCGTAGCGCATCGAGCC
>JAGQOS010000602.1 GCA_020427265.1 Planctomycetales bacterium | reverse complement strand
CATGGGACACTGTCCCACGCGCGCCAATCGCGAGATCAAACCCGAAGGGCAGCGCCCGCTTCCGGCCGATACGGTAACGATCGCCAAGATCCTCAAGTCGGCCGGTTATAAAACGGCGACGATGGGCAAGTGGGGCATGGGCATGTTCCATACCACCGGGAGTCCCTTCCAGAATGGCATCGACCATTTCTACGGCTACAACTGCCAACGGCACGCCCATAGCTATTTTCCGCCGTACCTTTACAACGACGATCAGCGTTTTGCTATTCCAGAAAACGCGGGAGGAAAGAAAGCGGTCTACGCGCAGGAATTGATTCATCGCGAAGTGTTGCGCTGGGTCGATGAGAATTCGGACGGTCCGTTTTTTCTCTTCTATGCAATTACGCTGCCACACGGCAAATTCGAAATCGACGATCAGGGAATCTACAAAGACAAGCCCTGGACCGAAACGGAAAAGAATTACGCCGCGATGGTAACGCGGCTCGATTCCGACATGGGCTCGCTCGTTGCCCTACTCGATAAAAAGGGAATCGCCGATAATACGCTAATTGTCTTTGCCGGCGATAACGGTTCGTCGTTCAATCCCAACACGGCGATCGGCAAGCGTTTCAATCAAACGATGGACGGCAAGTTGCGCGGCTACAAACGCGGTATGTACGAAGGCGCTTTGCGGCAAGCGGCCTTCGCCTGGTGGCCGGGAACCGTACCGGCCGGGCGCGTGACCGACGAGCCGTGGGCCTTCTGGGATCTGTTGCCGACGTTCGCGGAACTGGGCGGGGCCGATTTGCCGTCGGAGTATAAATCCGACGGGTATTCGCTCGTTGAGTTCCTGCGCGGTGGGCCCGCGCCGCAACGAGATTATTTCTATTGGGAGTTGCACGAAGGCCAGCATATCCAAGCCATTCGCTGGCAGAACTGGAAGGCGGTGCGTTCCAAGCAAGGTGCTCCGGTCGAGCTATACAATCTGGCCGACGATCTGGCTGAAACCAAAAATCTGGCCGAAACGCACCCGAAGTTGGTGGCCAAGGCGGTCGATATGATGAACGCAGCTCGCACGGCCGATCCCGACTGGCCAGACCCGGCCGCCTCGCCGGCAAAGAAACAGCGTTAGCCGCAGGCTGCGTCGCCTTCGCTTGCACTGCCGATGCAAAGCGCTAGGCCGTCGCCCGATGTTTGTCGCTCGATTCGAAATCCATCCATCGCGGTCCATTGAGAATGTGTGCATCTATGAATTCCGCGAAGCTTTGCTCGTCGCTACGCATCGCCATTGGTTGGGCATTTGCCGCATGCATCGCCGCATGTTCGACGGCCTCGGCCGACGACAGGCCCAACATTCTGTGGTTTGTCGTCGACGACATGTCGGCAAACTTCTCTTGCTACGGTGAAAAGTCAATTCGCACGCCCGCCATCGATCAATTGGCCGCGACAGGCGTTCGATTCACGCGAGCGTATGCCACGGCGCCGGTCTGCTCGTCGTTTCGTTCCGCACTGATCACCGGAATGTACCAGACAACGATCGGCGCGCACCATCATCGTAGCGGCCGGGGCACGCATCGCATCGCACTGCCCCGCGGCGTGAGGCCGCTTCCCGCCTTGTTTCAATCGGCCGGTTATTGGACATGCATCGGCAGCGGGTTGCCAGGCCGCGATCATCGAGGCGTCGCCACCAAGCGCGATCGGCTTGGCAAGACCGACTACAATTTCGACTGGGAAGCGTCGATCTACGACAGTCACGATTGGGAAGCGAGGCGCGCCGGGCAACCGTTTTTCATGCAGGTTCAACTGCACGGTGGCAAGCTGCGCGGCGCGTCGACAGCAACTTACGAAGCCCTGGAACAGCGAGTTCGCAACGAATTCGGCGCGGTCACGAATCCGCTGGACGTGCAACTACCGCCTTATTACCCGCGCGATCCAGTACTTCTGCGCGATTGGGCCACGTATCTCGACACGGTGCGACTGACCGACAAGCACGTTGGTCTCGTTATGAAACGACTCGCAAGCGAAGGGCTGCTCGACAATACACTCGTTGTGTTCTTTACGGATCATGGCATCAGCCATGCTCGCGGCAAGCAATTCCTGTACGACGAAGGAACGCACATTCCACTCGTCGTAAGCGGCCCTGGAATCGCCCGCGGCGCAACGCGAACCGACTTGGTCGAACACATCGACATCGCGGCGCTTTCGCTTGCCGCGGCCGGCATCGCCATTCCCCCGTCGATGCAGGGGCGCGACCTGTTGGCTGCCGACTATGAGTCGAAATCCGCTGTGTTTGCCGCCCGCGACCGCTGTGGCGAGGCCGTCGATCGGATTCGCTCCGTGCGCACGGACCGATATCTTTACATTCGCAACTTCTTTCCGCAGCGGCCGCACTTGCAACCGAGCCAATACAAAGACGCCAAGATCATTGTCCAGCGTTTGCGCCAAATGCACGCCGGCGGTACACTTCCGGAACTCTCCGAGCGTTTGCTCTTCGCGCCC
>JAGQOS010000601.1 GCA_020427265.1 Planctomycetales bacterium | reverse complement strand
AGGACTGGGAAGCGCAGCTGTGCCAGCGGGCCAAGGAAATCGCGCTGCTGAACGAGCTGCAGATCACTTCGCCCACTCCCGCAGCGAGCGACGCCACGCCCGTCACCGTACAGGAGGACGCTGATGAAGAAGACTGAGCCCAGCGAAATGCAGCTGGTCGGCCCGGTGGAATTGACCATCGAGGCGGCAGCAGCCGACGGGTCGGAGAAACCAGCTCTCGTCAATGTCGCGGCCTACGGCGGCGGATTGATGACGGTTACTGGGTTCGGCCCGGTCGTGCTCGACGTCGAAGGGATCGAGTCTCCGGAACGCGTGCCGCTGCTGGCCGATCACGAGAACCGGATTGACGCCGTCCTGGGCAGCGGACTGCCGGTCCGGGGAGACGGTCGGCTGGCAATCAACGGCACGCTCTCCCGCACCAGCGATCGCGCCCGGCGTGTCATCGACCTGCATCGGGATGGCGTTCCCCTGCAGGCCAGCGTCGGGGCGGAACCTTTGGAAACCGAACGCATCGCCAAGGGGCGGCAGATCGTCGTCAACGGCCGGACCATCCGTGCCGAGGGAGCGAGCTTCCTGCTCGTTCGCCGGTCTCGGCTCAAACACGTTGCCATCGTGCCCAACGGGGCCGACGGCAGCACCAGCGTCAACATTGCGGCCCAGGCCGCGTCATCGAAGGAGATTCCCGACATGGAATTCGCTCAATGGATCGAGGCCCAGGGGTTCGTCGCCGACGACCTGGACGACAAACAAACTACCTGCCTGCAGGCCGCGTTCAACGCACAGAACCGCGCCACAGGCAGTCAACCTGCTGAATCCGGGGAGGACATCGCGGCAACCGCCGTGGCCGACCTACGGGCGGAACTGTCCGCCGAGACGGCGCGTGTCGCTGCCATCCGCAAGCTGTGCGGCGGCAAGCACGGCGACATCGAAGCGAAGGCGATCGGCGAAGGCTGGGACGCGACCCGCACCGAGCTGGAAGTGATGCGAGTGGAGCGACCCAAGGCCCCGGCCATTCACGCCGGCGGCGGCGACAACGGAGTGGTCGCTGCCGAGGTGATCGAAGCGGCGCTCTGCGGCACGCTCAATACGCCGAGGCGCGAAAAGCACTTCTCCGAGCAGACGCTCGAAGCGGCCGACAAGAAGTATCGTCGCCTGGGCCTCCAGGAACTGATCATGATGGCGGCCCACGCCGGCGGCTATACCGGTCGGGCGACCATTTCGCGCGAGACGCTGCCCGAAATCTTCCGTGCGGCGTTCACGCCGATCAATGCTGCCTTCAGCACGCTGTCTCTGCCGGGCATCTTCTCGAACGTGGCCAATAAGGAATTGCTGGCCGGATTCATGGAAGAGGATCAGACCTGGCGGGAAGTGTCGGTTACGCGCACGGTTAGCGATTTCAAGACGGTCACCAGCTACCGGCTGCTCGACGACATGGAGTACGAGGAACTGGCTCCCGACGGCGAGATCAAGCACGGCAAGCTGTCGGAGGAATCGTACACCCGGCAGGCGCGGACCTACGCCAAGATGTTTTCGCTGACCCGCACGGCAATCATCAACGACGACCTCGGGGCGTTCGAAGATCTCCGCGTGCGGCTCGGTGCCGGCGCGGCCCGAAAGTTCAACAACGTCTTCTGGGCCCGCTACATCAACAACTCGACGTTCTTCACTTCGGGCCGGTCGAACTACATCACCGGTGCCGATTCGGCGCTCGATGTGGACGGCGTCGGCCTTCAGAAGGCCATTCTCGCCTTCCGCAAGCTCAAGTCGCCCGATGGCAAGCGCCTCGGCGGTATCCCGACCATCCTGGTCGTGCCGCCCGAATTGCAGTTCGTCGCCCAGCGACTGCATCAAAGCACGACCGTCAACACGGGCGGCGCTTCGACCAAGGACACGGTCCCCAACGAAAACATCCACGCCGGCAAGTATCGGCCGGTCGTTGTCGATTGGCTGAGCGATTCGGCCTTCACCGGCAACTCGGCCAAGGCGTGGTATCTGCTACGGAGCCCGTCGATCCTCGCGCCGGTGGTTGTGAGCTTCCTCGACGGCATTCAGACGCCGACGGTCGATATGGCCGAGGCGGACTTCAACACGCTGGGCGTCCAGTTCCGCGGTTACCACGACTTCGGCGTCGATTTCGCGGAATGGCTCGCGGGCATCAAGAGCAAAGGCGAGGCGTAAGCCTCCTGAAACATAGGAGTAATTCTCATGGCACAAGCAGAATTTGTTCACGACGGCGCAGCCATCGATCACACACCCGTTGCGGATGTGACGGGCGGCGATGTCGTGGTGCAAGGCGATCTCGTCGGCGTTGCGAAACTGGACATCGCGGCCAACGCGCCCGGCTCGCTGGCGGTGGAAGGCGTGTTTGATTTCGCCAAGGAGGCTGGCGGCGCTGTGACGTTCGCGGTGGGCGATCTGGCCTACTGGGACGACACCAACGATGTGGCAGTCACGACCGATGGCGGCGGTGCGAACAAGCTGCTCGGCAA
>JAGQOS010000600.1 GCA_020427265.1 Planctomycetales bacterium | reverse complement strand
GATCTTCAACCTCGGCGCGCCGAGCCAGCTCGATACGTTCGACATGAAACCCGACGCACCGGCCGAGGTGCGCGGCCCCTTCAAGCCCATCGCCACGCGGGGCGCCGACTTTCAGCTTTCCGAGATCTTGCCTCGGCATGCCGAAGCGGCGCAGCACTTCTCGCTCGTGCGATCGTGCTACCACGGCGGGGCGGCCGTGCACGATGCCGGCTGGCAGATGATGCAAACCGGGCGTTTGTTTACCGGCGGGGTGGAAACGCCGCACATCGGTTCCGCGGTTGCCTATTTGCGCGGCCGACGCAGCGATTTGCCGGCCCATGTCGTGTTGCCCGAAAAGATGGGCCGAGGCGGCGGCAACCTTCCCAATGGACAGGCCGGCGGATTTCTAGGCAAGGCCTACGACCCATTCGCCCTGATGGCCGATCCCTCGAAACCCAACTTCAAAGCTCCCGATCTATTGCCCCCCGACCACATCGATTCGGTGCGGTTGGAACGCCGGCGGCGGATGCGCGACGTGGTCGATAGCACGATCAAGAGCTTTGAAGGAAGCGAAAACGCCAAGCTGCTCGATGAGAACTTTCAGGCGGCCTATCGCTTGATGACCAGCACGCAGGCCCGCGAGGCCTTCGAATTGAACAAGGAACCACAGGCCGTACGCGAACGGTATGGCATGAACCGCTTCGGGCAGTGTTGCCTGCTCGCGCGGCGTCTGATCGAGTCGGGCGTGCGTTTCGTGACCATCAATACCTTCTTGACCGTGTTTAACGAACTGACCTGGGACATCCACGGTTCGAAACCTTTCACGTCGATCGAAGGGATGAAGAACATCGTCGCGCCGATGTACGACCAGGCTTACTCGGCGCTGATCGAAGACTTGCACGCGCGCGGCATGCTCGCAGACACGTTGGTTTGCAACCTGGCCGAGTTTGGCCGCACACCCAAGGTAAACCCGGCGGGCGGGCGCGACCATTGGCCGCAGTGCTTTACGTGTTATTTTGCGGGCGGCGGTGTGCAAGGCGGACGGGCCATTGGCGCGAGCGACCCGATGGGTGGCGTGCCGGCCGATCGTCCGGCCGATCCCGCGACCATCGCGGCGACGATCTTCCACAGCCTCGGCTTCGATCTGAAAACCCACCTCCCCGGCCCTGCTGGCCGCCCCTTCCCGCTTGTCGATTCCGGAAAACATGAAATCCACGAATTGTTTTAGCCTGCCGGCGCTTCGTCTCGGTTTGGCAATTCTCTGCGTCTGCCTGGCGAACGCCTCGGCCGGACCAGCCCTCCGGGCCGATGACATTGCGATCGTGCCCAACGAATTTTCCCTGCGGGGATCACAAGCATCGCACGGCGTGCTGGTCCAACGTATCGTTGACGGTGTCGATACCGGACCGGCCAGCGAAGTGCAGTTGTCTTCGAGCGACGAGTCGGTCTTCACCTTGGTCGACGGCCGAATCGTGGCGCGCGGCGACGGCCGGGCGACTCTACTGGCCGAGGCGAACGGGCAGCATGCCGAAGCGAGCGTTACGGTTTTCGGCATGCAGGACGAAGCCGCTCCGTCGTTTCGCAATGAGGTCTTGCCGATTTTTGCCAAGACGGGTTGCAATTCCGGCGCCTGCCACGGCGCGCTGGCGGGCAAAGGCGGTTTTCGGCTCAGCCTGCGCGGCTACGACCCGCTGACCGACTATCTCACGATCACCAAGCAGGCCCGCGGCCGACGCATCGAGTTGGCCGCCCCCGGCCGCAGCCTTGTGCTGGCCAAACCTTCTGGCGCGATCGCGCACAAAGGTGGGGTGCGGCTGGAAGTCGGCTCGCCCAACTACCAGATCGTCGCTGCGTGGATTTCCGCCGGCGCGGCGTCGCCGACCGACGACGATCCGATTGTCGAGCGGTTGGAAGTTCTGCCCGAGCGAGCGCGGCTCGCAACCGATGCGTCGCAACCATTGATCGTCCGCGCAGTTTACAGCGACGGCCATAGCGAAGACGTGACTCGCTGGGCGCAATTCGCCTCGGCCAACGAGGCGGTCGCCAAGGTGGACGAGGCAGGTGTTGTTTCGGTTATCGGTCCGGGTGAAGGCGCGATTTCGGCGTGGTTTTCCAGCCAGATCAAGCTGGCCCGCATCGCCGTACCCCACGCTAATACGGTCGAACCTGCCGTTTTCGCCAATGCTCCGCGTCGCAATTTTATCGACGAGTTGGTGCTTGCCAAACTCGAAAGCCTGAACTTGCCGCCTTCGCCACTGGCGACGGACGAAGTTTTCCTGCGCCGCGCGTATCTCGATACGATCGGCACCTTGCCGACGGTCGAAGAAGTCCGCACGTTTCTCAACGACACGAGCACCGACAAACGCGATCGTTTGATCGAATCGTTGCTGGCGCGCGACGAGTTCGTGGATTATTGGGCCTATAAATGGTCCGACGTGTTGTTGCTCAATGGCACGAAACTGCGCCCCGGCGCTCTGAAGGCCTATTACGAATGGATTCGCGAACAAGTCGCTGCGA
>JAGQOS010000005.1 GCA_020427265.1 Planctomycetales bacterium | reverse complement strand
TCGATCCGGTGGTTGCGGGTTCGAGTCCCGTCGGCCTCGCTTTGTCACAAGGCCGCAAGCTCTTGAATTGCAAGAGTTTGCGGCCTATCTCATGCGCTGCATGCTCGATCTGTTGTACCAAGCCTGGCGCCATTCTCGCGATTTCACAAATCTCGACCCCGCGGCAACTTGAGCTGCGACGAGATATAGCCGCTCTCGGTTCCGCTGCTGAGAGACGCGACGACGTCGATGAGGTCAGCCTGGAGAGATTCCTTTCGTTGGAGGCAGCCGTATCTCGGCAAGGCAAGATTTCGCTCCTGCATTGGGCTGATCAAGATGCTTCTGTTTGTGCGGCGTTTAGCGGCCATGGTTTAATTGCCGCTGTTTGCGATATTCGCCGGGCGATACTCCCAGCTCGCGGCGGAAGACATCGTTCATGCGCGCCGACTCGCCGAAACCGACATCGCGCGCGATCTGACGCAGGGAGAGGTTGCTCTGCACAAGCTCGCGCTTGGCGCGCTCGATACGCACTTGACGAATGACGGCGACGATTGGCCGGTCGAGTACTTTGCGAAAGCGGCTCTGTAATGTGCGCGTTTCGGCGCTCACGGCGCGCGACACGTCGTTCTGCCCGATCCGCCGATGAGAGTGCGCCGAGATGAATTCCAAGGCGGCGGCTACCAAGGGATCATCGACCGCAAAGAAGTCGGTTGATTCGCGAACGACCAGGGCCTGCGGCGCCACAAAGATGTGTTCCGGCGCCGACGCTGCGCTTCGGTTGCGGCCCGATGCACGTTCGTCCATCAACTGCTCAAGTAATCGCGCCGCCTCGTAGCCTACGCGATCAAAACCCCGTTCGATACTACTGAGCGAGGGCCGAGGGTGTAGGCAATAAGTCTCTTCGTTCGCCCCGCTGATCAGTGCTACGTCTTGCGGGATCCGCCACCCTCGCTGCAAACACATCTGCGCAACCCAGCGGCCCACATCGTCGGCGTGTACAAACACGCCGATAGGCGGCTGCCACCGGTTCATCCACGCGTTGACCCGGGCTCGAGACTTTTGCCAGATCGTGTAGTTGCCTACCGGATCAAGCGGCAGTGTTTCGAAAATGCATTGGCACCCTGCGTCCTGGACAGTTTCGCGAAATGCCGCGGCTTCGATCTTGGCGCCTCGGTCGACACGAGCCAGCACGGCGAAACTTCGTAACCCGCGCGCCAAAAGGTGTTCGGCGCGCATCCGCGCCGCGGCGGCGTAGTCGGGAAACACGCCTGGCAACTCCTTGCGCGCGGGCGAGGTGAACCATACATTGACGAGCGGCACATCCAGCCGTCGTGCCATTTTCGCTAAGCTCTTGTTTGCCCGGGCGACAATGCCGTCATAGGGAACGGCGCCGCGCTGCTCGGAGAGCGTTCGGTCAGCAAATTCGTCAACGATCGATTCCCAGGTGTGTGCTTGGGCGAAACGCTGCATTCCCGAGAAAACTTCGGTGTGCCGCTTTAGGGCCCACCGGAGGTCGAGCATCACGGCCACACGACGAGGCTTCTTGGCCATCGAAGGTACCCAAAAACGTGGTGTCTTTTCTCAAAAACGATGTTGCCATCCATCGTAGCTGATGTGCTCGGCATTTGCCAGTGTGAGGGTTTTTCGTGGAAGCGCCATCGGGGAACGTGGCGGCTTGTTTCAAATCGGTTGCGATGCCCGCTGCGCCGAGCAATCGAGCGTTGTACCGGATCGGGAGGAGATCCATTTGCTGGGCGAATTCTGTCATTTGTGCATTGAAAAGCCACCGTCTCGCCATTCTTTGCGCATCCTCTAATGAATCGACTCGACAACACGCCTAGCAGCGACAACGACGCGCTTCGGTTGGCGGCTTCGAGGATTCTCAAAAACGGTGCTACTTTTCCCGAAAACAGGCATTAGTTCTGCTATGCTTTGAGCTTGGTTTTTAATTGACTTGAGCGAAGAACTTTTGCCGCCAGGAGAAACAACATGAATCTGCCTCACCCCCGTATTTCCCAGACCCTGCTCGCCGTAGCCTTGTTGGCCATGACGCCGCTGGCATTGAATGCGGTTGAACAACTTCCCGACCCCGACGGCAAGCCGGCCGACATGAGCAAGCCGGTCCAGGTGTACATCCTGCTAGGGCAATCGAACATGGTTGGTGCCGGCAAGATTGGTCCGGCCGCAAAAGTCGGCACGCTGGGGCATGCCGTAAAAGAGCAAGGCAAGTACCCCTACCTGATCGACGATGCCGGAGAGTGGACAGTTCGGCAAGATGTGCGCAACGTGCGCGTGATGGGTAGCGGCACGGGCGCCATGAGACAGTTCAACAACGAATGGATGACCGTATCCGGCCGTTCGATCGGTCCGGAGTTGGGGATCGGCCACCAACTCGGACATGCGATCGACGCCCCCGTGATGGTCCTGAAGAGCTGCATCGGCAATCGCTCTCTCGGTTGGGATCTGCTGCCGCCGGGCAGTCCGTCATTCGAGTTCGACGAGGCGGACAAGAAGACCGGCGAAGTCAAAACATGGCACTATGCCGGCTACAAAGAATCGCCACTTCGTTGGGAGAAGGGCACGAAACCCGAGCCGATCACCTGGTACGCCGGCATGCAGTACGATGGCGACATCGCCAACGCGAAGACCGTGCTTGGCGAACTCGACAAGTATTACCCCGATGCGAAGGGGTATGAGGTCGCAGGGTTTTTCTTTTGGCAAGGAGACAAGGATCGCTACAATGCTGGGCACGCCAGCCGCTACGAACTGAACCTGGTGCACTTCATCGAGCAACTACGGAAAGATTTCGACGCGCCACAAGCTAAATTCGTCTGCGCCACGCTCGGCCAGACCGAAAAAGGGGCCGAAGGCAACGAAGGCATGATTCTCGATGCCCAAATGGCCGTCGACGGCAAAGCGGGCAAGTACCCGCAGTTCCGGGGCAACGTCGCTACGGTTTATTCACATCCCCTTTCGCAAGGCGGCGCTTCGAACAGTCACTATGGAGGCAACGCCGAAACCTACATGAATGTTGGCGAAGGGATGGGCCGCGCGATGGTCGAACTTCTGCAGGCTAACTAACCGCCGGACAAGCCCGAGACCACGCCTTGATCACGCACGCCGAGTTCTTTGCCAGCGCCAGGCAGCGGTGTTCCCCTATCGCACTTGGAACGCCGCTGAGAAACTCCGTGCCTGATGGTCGGCGATTTTTTCCGGAATGCGCATGCCCCGGAACGCGATTGTGGCGCGCATGGACAGTAAATTGCGTGCCACTCGGCATTGTTGAAGCCACTAAGACGAAGCGTTCAATTTGTCTCCGTCTTGCTTTCATCCTCATCGGTTTGTTCCCGTTTCGAGAGGCGTTGGCGGCCGAAATTCCGGCGGGTGTGAGCGGATTCGCGTCGGATGTAAAGCCTTTTTTCGAGGCGTACTGCGTCGATTGCCACGATCAGCAAACGAGCAAGGGAGAGATGACGTTGGACTCGCTCGACGGTGACTTGGTTGCCGGTCGAAATTTGGAGCGATGGGACTGTGTTCTGGAAAAGTTGCGCGGCCGCGAGATGCCGCCCGCAGGCGAGGCTCAGCCCACCGACGCCCAGCGCACGGCCGTGGCCGACTGGATTCAGCGCGGGTTGCGCGAATATATCAGCAAGAATCAGCCTGCGCCGGCTGTCCCAACCACGCGCCGCCTGACGAATTTCGAGTATCAAAACACGCTGCGTGACCTGCTCGGGTTCGAATTAGAAGTGATCGACGATTTGCCGGAAGACCCCGAGAAGTTTTACGATTTCAACAACACGGCCGAGCTGATGCGGATGGGTCCGGAACAATTGGACCGCTACCTTGAGATCGCCCGTTGGGCAATGAAGAGCGCGATTGTCGATGCCGAGCCGCCCGACGTGTTTCAAGTGCGCAGGGAGTGGCGCCCCGACGGCATCGACAGGGGCTTGGGCGCCGACGAGGTGGGCGTGTGGGGAAACCGTCGCAATACGGCGGCGGGTGGCCTGAGTTTCACCGGATTCCCCAAGCACGGCCAGTTTCGCCTGCGGATGCAGGCGTCGGCCATTCTCCCTTCCGGGTGCACCGAAGCGCCGCTCAATCTCGATATGGGCGCCAACCCGGGAGCAACCGAAACCCCGTTCAAAACGATTGCCACGGTCTATTTGACGAACAGTCCCGACGAGCCCACGATCTTCGAGTTCACCGGACGGATTGAAAACCATCCCTACGCGCCGACCAAGGTCGGCAAGAACGGAACGTTCGTCGACCAGATGGCGATTCAGCCGCGCGTGATCTTCGACGACGGAACGCTCAACGACGGTTACGGCAACTCGCGCCAACTCGAGATGCCACGCGCCGTGATCCATTGGATTGAATTGGAAGTTCCGGTTACCGACATCTGGCCGCCTCCGCATCACCGGGCAATCCTTTTCGAGTCGCCGCTGCGCGCGAGCGATCCGGAAGCGTATGTGGAAGAGGTGCTCAAGCGGTTTCTGGCCCGCGCCTTTCGTCGGCCGGCCAGCGAGGCGGAGATCGACCGGTTCATGAAGATTCATGGACTTATCCGTCCGAGTGTCGAGGCATTCGAGGAAGCGATTCGAGAAACGCTCGCTATGGTGCTCATCTCGCCGCAGTTCCTTTTTCATACAGAGTCCGATCCGGCGACCAATGCGCACTTTGCGCTGGCGTCGCGGCTGTCGTATTTTCTCTGGGGAAGCATGCCCGACCAGGAACTGCTCGACCTAGCGGCCAGCAAACAGCTAAACGATTCGGCGGTCGTCGAACGCCAGGCGCTTCGTATGCTGGCGGACAAGAAGTCGAACGCCTTTGTCGAAAACTTTACTTTGCAATGGTTGAGCATTAAGAAGTCGCTGACTGTTCCGATCAACCAGGACCTGTACCCGCGATTTCTCTATCGCGTGTCGGTCGGCGAGACGGCCGGCACCGAGGTGCCGTACCGACCCACAGTACGCGACTACATGATGCAAGAGACGTTCGGATTCGTTGGCGAAATGATTCGTCGCAACGCCAGCGTACTGAATATAGTCGACTCAGACTTCGCCTATCTGAATCAGCGACTCGCCGCCCACTACGGTGTCGAAGGCGTCGCAGGCATGAAATTGCGGGCCGTTCCCATTCGACCGGAGCATAACCTCGGCGGACTTCTGACACACGGCTCGGTGTTAATCGGTAACGGCACAGGCACCGCGCCGCATCCGATTTATCGAGCGGTCTGGTTGCGCGAGGCGATCCTCGGTGACCCGGTTCCTTTACCACCTTCAGACGTTCCCGCATTGACCGACACGGCTGGCGAGTCGCTCGAAAAGGCGCTTTCGATCGCCGATCTCCTGGCGAAGCATCGCACGAACGAACGTTGTAGCGACTGTCACTCCCGCCTCGACCCGTGGGGCATCCCCTTCGAAGAGTACAATGCAGTCGGCCGATTTCAGCGCAAGGTTCCGCAGGACGGCGCCCGCGTCGGCCGATTCGACGCGAAAAGTCACGGCAATCTCGAAGGCTATCAGAAGTACCTCGACTCGATCAACACTGTCGACGTGCAAGCCGTTGCTCGAGTGCCGCGCGGTCCGGAGATCGACGGCATGCGCGAATTGAAGGACTATTTGTTGAACGACCGTCGCCACGACATCGCCGAGAACGTTCTCCGCCGGCTAATGAGCTATGGCATCGGACGAGAGCTGAACTACCGCGATCGTTTCGCCGTTGACGAGCTTGTGGAGATCTCCCAAGCGAACGGATTCAAAATGCGCGACATGATCGTGGCGATTTGTCAAAGCCCGGTTTTTAGAGACGCAATCCCGAGCAAGAGAGCAGAATGACGATGGCCTGTAAATCTTGGCATGTGAACCGGCGAGAAGTGCTCAAGGGTGCCGGCGTCGCCTTGGCGATGCCGTACCTTAACGCCATGAATGTGGAAAAGTCGGCTGCCGCATCGGCCACTGGCGAGTTGCCTAAACGGATGATGGCGACCTACATCTCCTATGGCGTTTACATGCCCGATGGCCCGGCAGGCATTCCGCGAAAAAACGCCGAGGGCAGTTACGAACATCACGAATGGAGTTGGTGGCCCTGTGCCAAGGCCGGCCCGCTGTCGTTCAATAAATCGTCTGAGCCGTTCCGGGAACTGAAGGAGTCGTTGACCTACCTGCGCGGACTCGATCATAAGGGTGGCTGGAAGCTCGGCGGGCACAGCAGCGGCGACGTTTTCCTTACCGGCGCCGACATGGCCGAGGTGGAAACAACCAATAATGTTTCGATCGACCAGCTAGCCGCCAAGCATCACGGCCACAAAACGCGGCACGCTTCGTTGGTCATGGGCACGGAAGGAGGCACTGGTTCCTATTTGCGCAGCAAGACCCTTTCGCATCGCGGGCCGGGCAAGCCGATTCCGTCGCTGCACAAGCCGCAGGAGATCTTCAATCAGCTGTTCAGCCCGTACGGCGACAAAGGGGTGGAGCAGATCCGAGCGAATCTTCGGCGCGACGCCAGCATCCTCGACCTGTTGATGGAGCATAGTCGAAGCTTCCACAACCGTTTAGGTGCGGAAGACCAGCAAAAAATGGACGAGTATCTGGAGTCGGTCCGCGACATCGAGAAACGCATCGAGCGCACCAGCCAGTGGACACATGAGCCATTGCCCGATGTAAATACGAAAGGTCTCAACCTGGAGGTAACGCACAAAGAACCCCAGGAGTACATCCGCTGCATGTACGATCTGGTCTACCTGGCTTTCGTTACAGACCAAACGCGGTTCGCCACGTTCATGACCGAGAGCGAGCACTCCAGCAGTAGCGAGATGTGGAACTATGCCAATTACGTGTTGGGTTACAAGGGCGCCACACACGACATCGCTCACAAACGCCCCGAAGGCTATTCGGGACAGTGGGACCGCTGGCGAGCTGAGAACCACGCCTATTTCCTTAAACGTCTTCGCGATACTCCGGAAGGCGCCGGTAATATGCTCGATAACACGCTAGTGCTTTGGGGCTCGGCCCACCCCCACGCCTCGCATAGCGGCATGAACTACCCGTTGCAATTAGCCGGTGGCAAGAACCTGGGCTTCCGACACGGCAGGCTACACGAATTCGTCGACGACAAGAAGGTGCCCCTGGCCAATTTGTTTGTCACCATGTTGAATGCGGTCGACGTGCCGGTCAAACGATTTGCCGATAGCACGGGCAATCTCAACCAGTTGATGAGCTGATTCATGGCAACGATCTCGCGAACGATTCTGTTGTTGACGATACTGCTCTTTCCCGCAGCGATCTATGGGCAGGCGGAGGATGCGTTGCCGCGAGTTTTGATTCTCGGCGACAGCGTCTACCGGCAGCCAGCGGCCGATGCAGCTAAAGAACTGAAGGGCAGGGTGCACGTGGTTTATGTCTCTACGCAGTCCGGCGAAGTGTTCAATACGACGTCGGCTTTGGAGCGCCTGGATGCACTGCTAGGTGAAAGAACTTGGGATGTCATCCACTTTAATGTGGGCCTGGGCGACTTGGTCTATCGCGCGCCTGCGATGAGATCGTTTCGGATACTGCCCATCCATGCCGGAGGCGTGCGGGCGAACAGTCCTGAGCAATATGAACGAAACCTGCGCGAACTCGTCGCGCGATTCAAAGCGACCGGCGCCAAACTGATTTGGGCCAGCACGACACCCATCCGTCATTCGTCGAGTAACGTCTTCGAGATGCAATCGGAAGTACAATACAATGCGATTGCAGCCAACGTGATGGCCGACGAGCATGTGCGCGTGAATGATATGTATGCCTATCTGTTCGAAAAGATGGATATGTCGCGTCCGGCGAGTCATGGGGCGGATCCGTTCTTCTTTGACCGGATTCCGCTCCAGCCCCCAATCGTGCAAAGCATCCTCGACGAGTTGGATCAAAAGTAACTCTTACGTGTCGAGTTGCCGATGGCGTCGTTCTCCAAGTGCTTGAAGATTCTGCTCGCCGCCTTTGTGCTGCTTTGCCCGCATTGGCCGAGGATAAAGACGAAGTGCTAGTCTTGCCGCCCGACGTGCAGGCTTTCCGATGTGCCGATCACTGTCGATGCTGTGATTCCTGAAGACCCTCGTAAAACGCTACGGCAGCGTCTCGACGCCAACACGAACGACGACTATTGCTGGAAGTGCCAGCAGAGGATGAATCCGCTCGGCATCGCGTTCGAGATATTCGATGATTTCGGCCGGTTTCGCGCCGACGAGCGACTGGAATATCCGGAAAACCTGGTCGAGAAGGCCAAAGACTTAGGCGCTCCGCACGAAGACCATCGTGACAGTTACAAAACGTTGCCCTTGAACGCACGGCTATCTGGAAGATGCAGGTGACGACGGCCTCGATGGCGAAGTCGTCGACGCGCTGGATCTGATCGACCGTCTCGCCCGCACGGACCGTGTCCGTCAATCGATGATCCGCCAAGCATTCCGCCACTTCCTGGGGCGCAACGAAAAACTGTCCGATTCCAAGACCTTGATCGATGGTGGCCATGCTTACCGCGAGAGCGGGGGCAGTTTCGGCCGACACGATCCGCGAAACAATTCGCATCGGCCACATTCAGCAAATCAAGTCAATCGTCGAGCGGCTCAAGGCCATTCCCGAAGGCCGAGGCAACATGTTCGACAATACGGTCGTCATGTACTTTCCGGAAAACGGCGAGGGCCATCACAGCCACGGCACCGAGGCGCCGTTCATCGTCTTGGCCGGCGACAACTGCCGCTTAAAAATGCTGGGCCACTATATCCGCTTGCCGTATCATGGAACGGAAGGCCACAAGACCATCGGCAATTGGTATGCCACGCTGCTGAATGCTCATAGTAATCCAATTGAGCATTACGGCGACTTCGATTTGGAGATGTCACCAAAAAAACTCGATCAGAAGGGCGCCATTCAGCAGTTGTTGGGCTGATTCGCGACGGAAATCCACGAGAAGCCGAGGTCGCTGCCGCGAACACCTCGTGATTTCGCCTGGCGCGCCAAGGGTTTACTTGAAACCGCGCAGATATTTGATACCCTGGAATGTCTATTCGGGGGCTATCTCTTTTCGTTGTCTTTTCGATGCGAGCGTTGTATGGGGCAACTGCTGCGCCGCCGTAATTCGGCCGGTCGTTCGAGCGCGCGGAATTCGCGCTCATCGTACAGATCGCGAGCGCCGATGCCGTTGGCGTTCGAAACGCTCGAACTGCGGCAACTTCTGGCTAGCGACTTGGTTATCAGCGAGTTTCTCGCATCGAATTCTGCGGGGTTACTCGATGAAGACGGCGATTCGTCGGACTGGATCGAGATTCATAATCCAACCGCTGCGACCGTTAGCCTCAACAATTGGTATCTGACCGACCGATCCGACTTCCTGTCGCAATGGAAGTTCCCCAACGTGTCGATCGCGCCCGGCGGATTTCTTGTCGTGTTCGCGTCGACCAAAGACCGCGCGATCGCCGGTTCGGAGCTGCATACGAGTTTCGCCATCGATTCGGCCGGCGAATATCTGGCGCTCGTGCATCCCGACGGAGTAACCATCGCCCACGAGTACGCGCCCTTTCCGTCTCAAGACACCGATGTCTCGTACGGCCTTCCCTTCGATGGAGCCCAACTGGTGTCCGAGGGAGACCTTGCCGAAACGCTCGTTCCCACAACGGCCGACGGCGCGCTGGGAACCACCTGGACACAGGTCGGCTTCTCTGCTGGTGGAAGTTGGATCGACGGGCCGACCGGCGTCGGATTCGGGCTGGCCTCGCCCGGCTTCGCCGTTCGGCAGATCAACGTCACTGGCGGCGCCGATGGTCAACTCAACTCGGCGGCCGAGACCGAAAGCGTACTCGACGGCGCCTATACGGCGGGCGACTATATTCTCGGCGTCGACATATCGGATGTCGTATCAGAAATCGACTTCGCCGGCGGCGGTGGAACCTTCAGCGTCAACCATCCGTATCTCGATGGGACGAGTGGCACCGGACTTTCCGACTTCGCCGTGCGCGCGACCGCCGCCGTGACGATTCCTGCGGGTGATTGGACAATCGCCTTTGGTAGCGATGATGGAGGGCAGTTGCGTCTGGCAGGCGTTGCGTTTGCGGGCGAGGTCAACGAAAATGGGGGCGTCGCCGGCGACGACGTGATCCGCTACAACGGCACGCGCGGACACGGTTGGACATCGGGCCAGATTTCTGTTGGGCCTGGCGGATTGACGACCACGCTCGACGCATTCTTCTTCGAACGCGGCGGCGGCGACTCGTTCGAAATCGCGATTCGCCCAGGCCTCGACGGCAATGCTGTGAATCCGGCCGACTGGACCTTGCTAGCCGACGGCGCCCACGGCTGGCGCGTGGTGCGCCCCAGTGAAGCGGTCGCGACCGATGTCTCGGGGGCGATGCAGCATGTCAACTCTTCGGCCTATGTGCGCGTTCCGTTCAACGTTGCTGATCCGTCGGGTTTCGAGGCGTTATCTCTTGCTGTGCGCTACAACGACGGATTCATCGCCTATCTCAACGGCGTGGAAGTGACGCGCCGCAATGCGCCGGCAGCGCCGGTGTGGAATTCGGCCGCCACGGCGACACGTTCCGATACTGAGTCACTGGTTGTCGAAACGATTAATCTCACATCGCATCTTGCCCTGTTGCAAACCGGCGCGAATGTGTTGGCGATACATGGTTTGAACACCACGACCGACGACGACAGCTTCCTCGTCCTGCCGGAACTTGCGGCCGGCGGGCTGTTGGCGACCGGGCCGATGTATTTCGCCACGCCAACGCCCGGATCGATCAACGCGCCGGACAACTTCAACGTTGTCGCCGATACGAAGTTCAGCGTCGATCGCGGAGTCTTCTCCGCCCCGTTTTCCCTCAGCATCACGACCGCGACGCTCGGTGCGACGATTCGTTACACGCTCGATGGCAGCGAACCGACGGAAATCAATGGCCTCGAATACACCGGGCCGATTTCGATCAGCGGCACGACCACGCTACGCGCGCAGGCTTTCAAGCCGGGCTACGTGCCCTCGGGTGTCGATACGCAAACCTATATTTTTCCCGCCGATGTTGTCTTGCAGTCGCCTAACGGAGAAGCGCCGGGCGACTTTCCGGTGGGACCAGTGGCCGGCCAGGTGCTCGACTACGGGATGGACCCGGCGATTGTGAACGATGTGACCTGGGGACCGCAGCTCGAAGCGGCGCTTACACAAATTGCCACCATTTCGCTCACGACCGAGTCGGCGAATCTCTTCGACCCAACAACCGGCATCTACGTCAACGCGCATGGGCATGGCGCGGCGTGGGAGCGGCCGATCTCGATCGAATTGATCAATCCAGATGGCAGTGTCGGCTTTCAGGAAGATGCCGGGCTGCGGATTCGTGGTGGATTCAGCCGCAGCGATAACAACCCGAAGCACGCCTTTCGCATCTTCTTTCGCGATCAGTACGGCACGGGCAATTTACGCTACCCGCTCTTTGGCGATGAAGGTGCGGAGATCTTCGATAGCTTCGATCTGCGCACGGCTCAGAACTATTCCTGGTCGTTTCAGGGCAACGGCGCCAACACATTTGTACGCGATGTCTTCTCGCGCGACCTGCAAGGCGAAATGGGAAATCCCTACACGCGCAGCCGCTATTACCATCTGTACCTGAACGGCCAATACTGGGGCCTTTACCAAACCCAGGAACGTTCGGAAGCCAATTTCGCAGCGACCTATCTGGGTGGCGAGTCGGAAGACTACGATGTGGTGAAGTCGGCCGGATCGAGCGGCGGATACCAGGTCGAGGCGACCGACGGGAATCTCGATGCTTACGGTCGGCTTTGGAACGATGCCGTGGCGGGTTTCGCAGCCGACGCCGATTATTTTCGTGTCCAAGGAATGAATCCCGACGGCTCCGTGAATCCGGCCTTTGAGCGGCTGTTGGACGTCGACAACCTGATCGACTACATGCTGATCACTTACTACACCGGCGATCGCGACGGGCCGGCGTCGCGTTTTGTCACGCCGCGAGTGAACAACTTTTTTGGCATCTACAATCGCCTGAATCCCGACGGCTTCAAGTGGTTCGAGCACGACAGCGAACATTCCCTCGACCGGGGCGAGGCGAACATGGTTGCGCCGCTGACGACCGGCGGCTCGGAGTTTCGTTACTTCAATCCACACTGGCTGCACGAACAGCTTGTGGCCAATCCGAACTATCTGCAGAAGTTTGCTGATCGCGTTCAGGAAACGTTCTATGGCGATGGCCTGTTGTCCGTCGGCAAGAACGTCGAACGTGTCAACAACCGAGCAGGTGAAATCGATCAGGCGATCATCGCCGAATCGGCGCGCTGGGGCGATGCAAAGCGTGAGCCGCCGCTGACCAAGACCAATTGGCAAAATGCGATCAACACGGTCAACAATTGGTTCACGAATCGCGAGCCCGTCGTCGTTCAGCAGTTTCGCGACCAGGGCTGGCTTCCGTCGATCGATGCGCCAAGCGTTGCGGTCGACGGCGCGGCCTTTGCCGGGCAGACGGTATTCATCGGTCAATTGATGTCGCTCAGTGCGACCGAGGGATCGATCTACTATACGCTCGACGGTTCCGATCCCATGGCGGCGGACGGCTCGCTCGCAGCCGGCGCAACGCTTTACACGACGACGCTACCGATTGGCGGAAACGTGTACTTGCGGGCCCGCGCTTACAATGGCGTCGAATGGTCGGCCCTTACGAAGGAAACGCTTTACGTTTATACACCTGCCAACAGCTTGCGGGTAACGGAGGTGCACTACAATCCGGCCCTCTCCAACCCCGCGGCCGGCGAACAGAATACGAACAGCAATGAGTTTGAGTTCATCGAATTCTACAATGCCGGCGCTGGTGAAATCGATTTGTCGCAAGTCCGGTTTGCTACCGGAATCGAGTTCGCGTTTGCAAACGGCAACGTCACGACGCTAGCCGGCGGCGACTACGTGGTCGTGGTTCGCGACCTGCCGGCGTTCAGTTCGCGTTACAATACAAGCGGCATGAACATCGCGGGAGAATTCCTGGAAGGCGGGCTCGGCGATGCCGGTGAACTGCTCACGATCGAAGATGATGGCGCGACGATCATCAGTTTCAGCTACGGCGACTCGGCCGCCTGGCCGCAAACGCCCGACGGGCTCGGTAATTCGCTGGTTCCCGTCGATCCGCTGGGCGGCGGCGACTTGAATCTGCCGACGAGCTGGCGGGCCAGTTACCAGATTCACGGCTCGCCCGGTGGTCCTGATGTGCCGCTTTCGGTACCGCCGCTACGGGTGACGGAAGTTCATTTTCAGCCCGCCGCGCCGAGCGTTGGCAGTGCGTTTAGCGATGCCGACGATTTCGAATTCGTCGAAATTCAAAATGTCGGCGCCAGCGCGGTCGACTTGCAGAATCTTCGCTTCGCCGACGGCATCGATTTTACCTTTGGCGCCGGCAGCTTGGCGCCGAACGAATACGTGGTCGTCGTCCGCAACTTGGCCGCCTTCACCGAACGGTATGGTCCCGGTATCAATGTTGCCGGCCAATACTCCGGTTCCTTGAACGATGCGGGGGAACGTCTCACGTTCACGGCGGCCAACGGCGCTACGATCGAAGACTTTTTCTACGACGATGACACACTCTTTGGCTGGCCTTCGTTTGCCGCCGGCGGCGGCCATTCGCTGGTCATTGTGGATGCGTCTTCCTCAGACGATCGGAATCTTGCCGCGAGCTGGCGCGACAGTTTCGAATTGCACGGCTCACCGGGACGCGACGACGTCGATCTGACCGACGCGTTGACCGTAACCCTCGGCGCGACGACCATTGTTGAGAATGCCGGGTCGGCTGCAACCCAGCTCACAATTAGCCGTTCCGGTTCGACTGCTGGACCGTTGACCGTTTCCTTGCAGAGCAGCGATGTTAGCGAAGCCACCCTGCATCTGACCGCGACGATTCCCTCCGGTGCGGCGTCCGTTTCTGTGCCGGTCGACGCGGTGGACGATCTGATTCTCGACGGCGATCAGTCTGTGCTCTTATCCGCGTTTGCCGACGGTTTCCTGTCCGGCGAAGAACTTCTCATCGTCCAGGACAACGACACCAATGCGTCGCTCGTCCAGGCCGGTCTCCGCATGACCGAAGTGCATTATCATCCGACCGACCCAACGCCTGCCGAGCTGCTCGCCGGGTTTGCCGATGCCGATGAGTTCGAGTTCATCGAACTGCAAAACGTTAGCGGGAGCACGCTCGATCTGACCGGCGTGTCCTTTACCGATGGCGTTACCTTTACCTTTGGACCGTTCAACCTGGCGGCGGGACAATTCGTGTTGGTCGTGGAAAACACGGCCGCATTTGCCGCTCGCTACGGCGCGGGTCTCGCCGTGGCCGGGCAATGGAGCGGCGGCTTGAGCAACAACGGTGAACCGATTCAACTGCTCGATGCCGGCGGCGCGCCGGTCGTGGGCTTCGCCTACGACGATGGAGCGGCGTTCCCTTCGCGGCCCGATGGCAAAGGGAGCTCGCTCGAAGTGATCGATCTTCACGGCGACTACACCGACCCGGCCAACTGGCGCTCGAGCAGCGAATACAACGGCTCGCCCGGTTTCGCTGGCGTTGGGCCCGACGGGCGGATTGTAGTCAACGAAGTGCTTACGCATACCGACCCACCTGCAAAAGATTCCATCGAGCTGTTCAATACGACCAATGCGGCGATCAATATCGGCGGTTGGTACTTGAGCGATTCGAGTGGCAACTACCAGAAGTTTCGCATTCCGCTTGGCACAACGATTGCGGCAATGGGGTATCTAACGTTTGACGAAAGCCATTTCAATGCCAGCGGTGGTGCCAATGCCAACGACTTCGCGCTCGATGCGGCCCACGGCGACGATGTCTGGTTGCTCGAAGCCGATGCCGGCGGCGACCTGAAAAAGTTCGTCGATCATGTCGAGTTTGGCGGCGCTCTCAACGGTGTTTCGCTCGGCCGCTGGCCGAATGCGGTTGGCGATCTCTTCCCTATGCAA
Source organism: Planctomycetales bacterium (assembly GCA_020427265.1). Classification (GTDB taxonomy): domain Bacteria; phylum Planctomycetota; class Planctomycetia; order Pirellulales; family JAGQOS01; genus JAGQOS01. Next base: position 12,672 of record JAGQOS010000005.1, on the reverse strand, counting down.
AGCCGCACGCTAGGCTCGGCGAACAGCGCGTTTCGCACTTCGAATGTCGTCATCAGCGAGGTGTTCTATAATTCGAACGAAGCGGTCGGGGTCGACGACCTCGAATTTGTCGAGATCTATAATCCCACGCAAACGGCTGTCAACTTGACCGGCTGGCGGTTGAACAAAGGGGTCGACTTTGATTTTCCCGCGGGAACCATTCTCGGCGGCTATCAAGTGTTGACTGTCATTTCGTTCGATCCGGCCAACCCGTTGAACGCCGGGCGGTTGGCGAATTTCCGCGCCACATATGGTCTCGATGCGAGCGTGCCGTTGGTCGGCGGCTATGCCGGTTCGCTTGAAAACAAGGGCGAGCGCGTGCAGTTGGAAATGCCAGATCAGCCGCCTCTCGACGAGCCGCTCTTCACGCCGCACATGGTTGTTGATCGGCTCGATTACGACGACGAAAGTCCTTGGCCTGTCAGCGCCGCTGGCGCCGGCGACTCGCTGCATCGCAACTCAGGCGACAGTTTCGGCAACGATTGGGGAAGTTGGCATGCTGCGCCGCCCACGCCCGGTGTGGCCGACCTCGCCGGCATTGCGGCCTTCGTGGGTGAAATCATCGTTGGCTCGCAGGCTTGGGATCCGATGTTCCTCGAAGAACTCGATCCGGGCCGCGGCCTGGGACGTCCTTTGCCGCTCGACGGCTTTTCTGGAACGCAGACTGTGCCATGGCAGAGTGTCGACCGCTTGTCGATCGTCTTTACGCAAGACGTACCGATCAGCCAGTCTTATCTTCTAATAGGCGGGATTAATACCGCCGACTTCAACGCCGCTGGCGGAACTTTCGCATACGATCCCGTAGCACACATTGCTACTTGGACCCTTCCCGCGCCGCTTACGTCCGACAAGCTCACGGTTGCCCTATCCGGCGGCGCGATGGGCGGCGAATACCAGTTGCGCGTGAACAGTCTCGTGGGCGATGTAAACCAGTCGAACTCGGTGCTCAACAACGATATCGTCGCTGTGCGAGATCGCGAAGGCGCGGGAATCGGCGATGCGCTCTATAGCGCCGAGTTCGATGTGGATGGTGATGGCGTGGTTACGGCAGCCGATACAGCCGCCGTGCGGGCTCGGCAGTTCTCTTTCTTGCCGGCCGGCGAGCCAGCAGCGCTCGTCCTGCCAAGCTTCATGGCTTCCGCAGATCAAACCGCCGATGGCGCGGTCGACTACGACGATCTACTTGCCTTCGCCTCTGTGTTTCAGAGCAACGTTTACGATGGCCTCGATCGCTGGCGCTCCGACTTCGACGGCTCGGGCCGCATCGACCAAAGTGATTTCGAATTATTGGCGGTCGACTTCGTACGTCATCATCCTGGCATGGCAGTTGGGTTCTCCGCGCCGAAGTCTGTTCAGCAGCGGGAAAGAGGGCTGCTACAACCGCAACTTGACGAACAAGAATCGCTTTCCGCACGATCGACCTCCCTGCTAGGCCGGCACGAGATCTGGCCCATCGCGGCCGTTGAACCGTCGGCGGTTGATGCACAAGGTCGGGAAGGCGAGGTATTTCTCGGACTCCAATGGAAGTCGGTCCAGCCGCCTGTCCGCGAGCTTACTCAGCCTCGGTTCGCTCGTTTGGTCGACGTGGCGATCGAAGAAGTGACGGAATTTCGCGAAAGCAACATCGAGCTGCTGGCCGGTCGGCGGACACAAGATCTGCAGGAATACGACGTCATTCCGCCGACTGGCAAGTGGCTCAATGGAGCGTGGGGAATCGACGAGTAGGGGTCTTTCCCTCGCGTTTTCCACTTCGAACAAGCGGTAAATTAGTTTGCCAGGAAGGCAAGAATTGGTCATACTAAGAGTCTGAACGTTCCGGTGGTTCACCGGCATGAATGAAACAACTTCCTAGGTAGGTTGCTGAAACTGAGTCCCAAAAGCACGCCGAGATCCTTTCCTGCGTCGCCCGCTTTTCGTGCGATCGTCGTGGGGAGGAATCTCGGCGTGCTTTTTTTGTGCCGATACACAAGGTCTGCCGATGTACCCGACACAATCCGCCACGAGCCGGCTGCGCTCGTTGCGCCACGCCGCCGCGCTGGCCATGTTGGCCATGTGCTTCAGCAGTGCTGCGCATTGTGCGCGGGGCAGCATCGTGCTGCGGATTGAGGATGTATCGACGATGCCCGACTCGGGCGGTCCGTTGATCGGCTATCTCGAAGCCTATGTCGAACTTTCCGACGACGTGAACGGCGCCGACTTGACCCTCCCGCCCGACATTGCCGGGTTTAGCGTCTTCACAACAATTGCAGGTGCGGGAACGACTATGACCGGCGCGGATCGGGCCAATGTCAATTTCACGCCGCATTCGGGATTTGGCGATCCTAATTTTGCGTTCGGCTTTCCGTTTGCCAGCGTGCTGGCCGTGGCGAACGACCTTCCTTCGGGCACCGTGCCGTTGGAGAACAACGCGGGACTATTCCGGATTGAGTACACCATTGCGACGTCGGCGAGCGGACCGGCGACGATCAGCGAATACACCGGCATGCCGGGCTTGACGTTCCTGACATTGGCGGGCGGCGGCCAGCTCTTCTTCGATCTTATCGACACCGGAGAGATTACGTTGCCGGTTGTCGAAGGCGGTTCCTCCATTCCCGAGCCGAGCACGGCCATTCTTGTCGCGATACTCGTATGCCTTGCTGGCGGGCATTGTCAGCGCCGGGTCGGCCGCTCGTCGCGAAACACGGGCTGACTGTTCGGAGCAGCGTATCATGTTCCGTTCGGCCTCCATGGACGCTGCGCGTTCATTTGGTAGGTGGTGCAGGCGGTATCCCGCGTGACACACAGTGGCTTACCCAACCAAAGACAGGCCGCCGGCGAGCGATTGTTCGACAAGTTCGAGTAGCGATTCGGTGGCATGACGACGGTCGTCGAATTGCGTGCTGATGTAGATGTGCCGCGCGACAGTTAACAGCGTGTACACTTCGATGGCGTGTTTCAAGCCGACGCCCGCCAACTCTTCGTAACGGGCGGCAAACGCCCGCCACACGTTCGCATAACATTGTGCATCGCTGGCGTCGCGCACGCCCTGTTCGATCAAATGACCGATGAAATTGCCGACGTCCAACGCCGGGTCGCCCATCGTGAGTAAATCCAAATCGAGCAGGTAGAGCGAATGTCCGTCGCAGAGCACCTGATCCGGATAAAAGTCTCGATGAATGCTGCGAGGCGCCGCCTCATCGAGTGTTGCTGCGAGGCCGTGGCAACCGACGGATAGCGCCCATAAGCGATGCGACCAATGAGGAAACTGTTCAGCAACTCGCGAAAACCGATCGTCGAGAATGCGCAGCTCGTCGGCCAGCGAGTGCTGTTTCGAAATCTCAAGCGTCGAGCCGTGAAGTTTGAAGATCAGCTCCGCCACGCGCCGAGCCAGGCGGGGTCCGCCGACGCCGAGGAGATGCGGAGAAAGCCGCTCGCCGGGCGCCTTTCTTTGGAGCCACATCTTCCATTGCGGCAAACAACCGATCGGTTCCGGAACGTATTGGCCATCGTCGGCGCCGGTCCCAAAACTCGCGGCGAAAAGTTGCTGCTGCATCTCGAATACATCGCGCCGCAGTCCTTTGGCCCGCACTTTGCCCAGAAGCTCTGTTCGGCTTCCGCCTTTCGGATCGATAAATTCAAATTCCAGAATACAGCGACGCCCGGGCTTGTGGCGGACAACGCGTACTGCGCGCAATTGCCATGACCGATCTCCGGAGTGCAAGCAAGGCGATGCTTCGATAATCGTGGCGGCGCAGCGGGCGGGGTGCAGCGCGTCGGCGAGGAACGCAAAGCTCGGATCGGCTAACAACTTGGCGACCTTCGGGTCGTCGGGCAGCGTCGCTGCCGCCGATACCGCCGGCGCAACCGGATCGTTTGCCGCCAACGTTGCATCGTGCAGCGCACAGATCGCCTCGACCCGATCGAGAAGCTTCGCCGTGGACTCCGGCCAATTCCGTTCCGCGTGGCGAAACGGATGCGGCGCCAGACGCAACAGGCATGCGGCCGTGTAAATGCCGATGCGTTCGGAATCGATTTCTCTGCCCGATTGCGCGTAACCGTCCAGCAGCGCGGCTGCGATGGTTTCGAGTTGCGCTGCGGGAGTGCCGTCGCGCAGCGAGTAGCGATGTTGATGCGCGAGAAAGTTTCCCACATCCAAGGCAGGGTCGCCACGGGCGGCCTCGTCGAGATCGAGCACGCCGACGGTTGGGCCGTTCAAAATTATTTGCTTGGCATAGAAGTCGCCGTGCACAGGTCGGTCTTCCACCGGCAAGTTGGCGAGCCACGCCGCCAGACGGCCAGACAGTCGCGTTACCTGGTCGGCGAGTTCCGGCAACAGGAAGGCGATGGCCGCGCCAACTTCGCGCAAGCTGGCAGCTTCCACGCTGCGCGTCAGTTGGCCGAGCCGACGTCCACGTTGCCGATGGATCTCGCCTAAAGCCGTCCCAACCCGCCGCAGTGCCGGCTCATCCACCGATTCGCGTTGGAGCCGTTCCAGCAAGCGATCACCGGCGAGCCAATCGAGGATGATCGCGCGATGACGCTGCGATCGCCCTTGCACTTGAGCCAATCGCAGCGTGCTGCCCGAGCGTAACGATTTGGCGTTGTTGCGCGCCTTAAGATACTCGGCCGGCGTGTAGCATTTGAGCACGCCTACTGTGTGGTCGCCCCGCCGCACCTGGCCCACAAAACGCCGCTCGGGTTTGTAGGCGAGCGTGTCGATCGTCGCGGCGCACGCCGCCGATTCGTCGGCCAGTAACTTGGCCAGCAAGGCGCCCCGCTCGCGCGCATCTTCGATCCGAACCATCACATCGAGCACGCGATCGTACGGAAAACGAAAGACGGTAACGCAATCGTCGGCGATCGTTCGCCAATGCACGGCTGGGGATGACTCGCCGTTGGCCGGTCCGTACTTCTCACGGTACTTTTGCCATGCACGCGGCGAAACGGCTTGTGCGTAGAATTGCGGCGGGCCGGGCGAGGCATCGTGGCGATAGGCCACAAGACAGCGCCGGCCGGGTTTGTAACGCAGGTATACAATGCGGGGCGCTTCCGTTCCGGCAAGCCCGGCTGCTTTGGCTAGACGCACCGGATCCAGGAGCGTGGCCAGGCCAGGCAATTCGCGGTCGCGTTCGATAATCGCCAAGCGGGCTGTTTCGGCTCGCGAATCAGCAGGCATCGACTCGCAAACAGTATCGTGACGCCGCGCTTGCGGCGTTTCGGGGCGACTCATCGGCTACTCCGAGGCGACTTCGGCGAGGCAAGTCGTCGTTTCAAAGCGAGCGGCTGACAGAATCTTCTCCAACACGCAGCGCCAACTCAAGCGTCCTGCGACCGTCGCGCGCGCTTCGCGGCCTAGCCGTTGTACCAGTTCTGAATCGCGGGATAAACACAGCAACGCGTCGTCGAGTGCATCCACGTTACCCGGGCGGTAGAGCAAGCCATTATGGCCATCACGAATCAACGAATCAATTTGGCCGAGGCGGCTCGCCACAACCGCTCGGCCGGCGGCCATGTATTCATAAAGCTTAAGCGGCGAGAAGTAGAAATCTTCGAGATCGGGATAGGGCGCGACCGCTACGGACATCGAGGTCAACAAACCGGGAACCTCGCTCGCGTCGACAGCGCCCGTCCAATGAATCAGATTCTGAGCGTTGGGAATCCAACGCCAGGCGCTTTCCCGTAACTCTTCCCGCAGGGGACCGTCGCCCACGATCAGCAGGCGGGCGCGTGGTTCGACAGCCGCCAGGCGGGCGAACGCCTCGAACAGGAATTCTACCCCGTGCCACGGCCGCAACGTTCCCACGAATCCCACGGTGAACTGCCGCGCAAGCTCGGGCAATGCTGGCGGACAGGCTGGAGAAAAACGGCGGCAATCGACTCCATTGGGAATGACGTGTATCTTGCGATCCGCAGCGCCATGACGCTGCGCGTAGGCCGCGACACTATCGGATACGGCGACGATCGTCTGCGCGGCGTCAAAGCAAGATTGTGTGGCTCGTTCGGCCGCGGCGCGGTTCAAGAGCGTACGGTACTGTGATTGCTCCTCGATCAAAGGGGCGTTGACCTCGACGATGCCGGGAATTTGGGCCTCACGCGCGAATTGCATGGCGCCGTCGCTCCACAGCGAATAGCGCTCGTATACCAGATCGAATGGCCCCGCGCTGGCCAACTCGCGCCTGACCGTGGCATTGAGATCGAGTGACGACCGTTCGCGTTCTTCAGTCGATTCACTGGCGCCGCGCGCCAAACGTCGAACACGCACGCTAGCCAAATCGCCGGCCGGTTCGCCGCCGACTCGCGTGGTTAACAATTCCACATCGGCGCCGCGCTGAACAAATGCCCGCAAGATCTCCTGGGCGTGGATCGAACACCCCTTCGTCCCGAAGATCGGTACACCAGAATCGGTGCAGACATAGGCGATGCGCATCAGCACGCGCCTCCGGCCGTGATGGCTACAGACAAGTCGGCGTGGGAGAAAAGGTGGCGCTGTGCGGCCGCGTTGCGAACCACGTCGAAGTCAGCTTCAATAAGTGCGCGGGCCTGTTGGGCCAGACGTTCTCTCAATTCGGCGTTTGTAAGCAACGTTTGCAAGGCGTCGGCCAGCGCAGCAGCGTCGTGTTGGGCAACCGCCAATCCGGTTTCGCCGTCGCGAATCACTTCGGGAATTCCGGTCACATCGGTCGACACGCAGGGCGTGCCAAGCGCCATCGCTTCAAGCAACACAGTCGGTAGGCCGTCGCGATTGCCATCTTCGCCGACGACGCATGGGGCCGCCATGACGGCCGCTTGTTGTACGATATGGGCAATGTCGGCCTGCGGCCGACCGCCTAAAAGGACGACTGAGTCGGCCAGGCCGAAGGCCGCGATCCGTTCGCGCAACAACGACTCTTGCTCGCCGTCGCCGGCGATGTGGCAATGAAACTCGACGTTGCGCTCACGCAAGATTCGGCAGGCGTCGACGAGCACATCGAACCCCTTTTTTTCCACCAACCGTCCGACAGCCACGATCCGCGGCGTACGCTCTGCCGGCGAAGCGTACGGAAACGCCTCCAGATCGAGTCCGTTGTACAGTCGCACGAGTTGGCCCGGGGCAAACGTATATCGGTCCTCTAAGTAGCGAACGTTAAACTCGCTGACTGTAATCACGTGCGAGGCCTCGCCAAGCTTCTGACCTAGCTCCTGCTGGTCGATCGACTCATGAAAAATATCCTTGGCATGCGCGGTAACCGAGTAGCGAATCCCAGCAAATCGCGCCGCCCAACGGGCGACCGAAGTTGCGCTGGTGGCAAAGTGCGCGTGTAAATGAGTAATACCGCGCTGCCGGATGGCGTCGGCCAAATGCATGGCCTGGTAGACTTCATGCGGATTCGATTCGAGCGAGTCTTTCAGATGTTCGATAAACACTGGATCGCGTCGCGCCAGCTCGGCGCACTTGGTCCAAAAGGCGTCCAGCTTGGCCTTTTCGAAAGGCAGGTAGTGCACATGAGCCCGAACGCGGGCGATTCGATCCTGGAAATGAGCGTCGCAACTCGGTCGCAGCGAGAAGATATCGAGCGGAAGTCCCGCGGCTTCGTGGGCCAGGATTTCGTTGACGATGAAGGTCTCGGAAAACCTGGGATACCGTTTGACAACATACGCCACGCGCGGCAGCGAACCGTTAAACATGGGATGGGCTCTCGCTGATAGACGCCGACATAGTTTCTCCAGTGGGCGGGCGAAAGAGCGCTTCGATGTAGTTCGCGGCGCGTTCGAGTCCGCTCAGATCGCAAGTGTGGCTTTCGATGTTGGCCGCCGGCGGTTCGGCAAGCCAGTTTGTTAGGGCCGCCGGTGTCAATTCGTTCGGGTGAAGCGTTTGCAACACGCCTAGGCGATCCAGACACGATGCCCGAATCCACTGTTCGCTACGAGGCGCCACGCGCGGAACAATAAGCGACGGTTTGCGGAATGACAACGCCGAGCAGATCGTGTTGTAGCCTCCCATCGCAACCAGGCGGCTCGCGCAGGCGACCAATACATCGGCCTCGGGAAGGAAGGCGACCACCGACATGTTGGCGCGTCCCTCGACCTGTTCGTACAGCTGCGCGATGCGCTCCGCCGGCATGCATGGCCCCGCGACCAGTACGCCGCGCGAGTCGGGTGGCAACTCGGCCTGGACGAAAGCCTTGGCGAGCCGGAATCCATCTTGTCCGCCGCCTACCAACCCCACGATCAGCTCGTGGTCAGGATCGAGCAGGTTGTTGACTCGGTGCAAATTGGCGTCGGGCGCCAGGCGCAAGCGCTCGCGTTGGTCGAGATAGCCGATGAAATGAGACTTCTCGGCGATCGCACGCGGAAAATTGTATTGTTCGACCGCATTGTAAACCTGTGGATCGCCATAGATCCAAACGGCATCGTAAGTGTCTCGAATGAACTCCGTGTAGTCGCCGGCGCGCCATTCCTGGTCGACTGTTTCCGGATCGTCGAGGATGTCGCGCAGGCCTAACACCAGGTGTGTGCCGCCTCGGGAACGCAATGCCTGCAGTGCTGGAACCAGTTCGTCGCGCAAGCCGCGCGGCAATTTATCGACAACCAAGACGTCGGGTGCATAGCCATCCAAAGCGCCGCAAATGGCCTGCGCACGCATGCGTACAAGATCCTCCGGCGGCATCGCCCATTGACGCGCGCCGTAACGGTTGTGCGATTTTTTTTCAAAAGCGGGCAGCGTCATGTAATCGATACCGACCGGCTGCGCGAACTTGCAGGCATCGAGCGCGCCGGACACGAGCAGGACCGTTGCGTTGAGCCTCTCCTGCAAAATCTGTCCCAGCAACACGTTGCGGCGAATATGACCCAGCCCCATGGCATCGTGCGAATAGAACGCGATCCGCGGCGTTCCTTGCCGTCCCTGGTAGGCCGCAGGGGTATCGATGCGTTTGCGTTTGGAGGATGCCATGCTCATCTCGTTATTTGTCGCTCTCAGGCGATTGTTCTGTTGCAGCCTCAATGATGCGTTCGAGCGCCTTGGTTGCGGCTTCACTCACATCTTTGTCACGATCCGATTTCAGTTGCTCGAGCGCCGCTCGCGACGAGGCGGCCGCCGGGCCAATTTTTCCGAGCGCCTTGGCGGCGTAGTATCGCACCTTTTCATTCTTATCGCTTAAGGCGGCCGTCAGTTCGTCGAGCGCTGCGGCCGAGGGGCGACCGATCTTGTACAGCGTCTTCGCCGCGTAATATCGCGTGTCTTCATCTTCATCACGCAGCACCTGGGCTAGTTCGGCGACCGCCGGTGCGGCGCTGGCCTCGAGCTTCGACAGGGCCTTGGCCGCGCGATAGCGAAGGCGTTTGTCCGCATCGCCCAAGGCTGCTTGTAAGTGGGGGACGGCCGTTTCCACACCCGCTTCGCCGTTCTCGATGCGCGCCTCGATGGCCTTGATCGCGTCGTAACGATCGTTGGCATCGCTGTCGCTCATCTTTGCCGAGAGCTCTTTCAACGGTGGCTGTTGCTGTTCGCAGCCAGCGAAGATCACCGAGATGCCAATTGCAACGGCGCCAACCGAGGCGCGTCCGTGCAATAGGAGCCATAAGTGCGGGAGTGTCGTGCGGCGAATCATTCGAAGAATACCTCGGAGTTGCTATAGGCTTCGCCATCGTCGACGACACCGACTCGGTTAAACACGTGGCGGTCGACATCGAACGAAATCGAATGGACGGAACCGTCGGCGAATACGGCGTTGAAAGCGGCCGGATGCGAGCCGCCGAAACGCTTCTCGCCATCGCCCGTGCCGTAAAAGTCTGGTTCGGGCGATTTGTTGGTTTGCCGCATTGTGTCGGCATTCCAGCCCGATGCGTAGCCCTCGTTGTCATCGGGCTGTGGGGTGCCGAGCAAGCTCAGGTTCAGGCGTTTCTCCGCGACGACCATCGTCTTGCTCAAACCGTCGTGAACCTGGCGGGCCCGGAGCGGGTCGTAGCGGCGAATGATGCCGTCGTCGTCGCGGTTACTTCCCGCATAATCGATCAAGGCGCGCTCGACGTCGTTCACTCCCAAGGGAGGATCATACGTGTCGCCGCCAACGATCGTTTGCGGGCTCCGCCGCGTGGGGCAGAAGTAGATCGACTGCACGGTCTTGATCGCTTCGATCGGGCCGGCGCGCCAGGTCGATTCGGCCTCGATGTACGGCAGGATCTGAAACGCCCAACTGGCCCTTTGTTCGCTTCCGGCGGCCGGACGTCCGCTGTGATAGGTTGGCGGCGAATTCCAATCCCAGCCACCGGTGGGAAAGTACTTGCGGGTATTCTCGTGCATGACGACAGCCAGGCCGATTTGCTTCAGATGGTTCGCGCAGCGCGATCTTCGCGAAGACTCGCGCGCCGATTGTACGGCCGGCAAGAGCAGGGCGACCAGCATGCCGATGATCGCGATCACCACGAGCAATTCCACCAGGGTGAAACCTCGTTGCCTTCGCAATTTGAGGGGGGAGGGGGTCATGGTTAACTACAGAAAAGCATCAATCGGCTGTGAGCTATCGATGGGAAAGTCTGTTCGATACTCGTTGCCACACGTAGTGCCGCGCACATGGGAGCACGAGCGCAAATCCTTGGATATGTCTGCACGCAGGAATGCGTTCCGTGCCTCGAACGAGGCCATTCCGCCTGATGAGAAGCGAACTGATCGCTAATGCCATGGATGATAAACGAATTATGAGCATAGTGTCAAACTTGCATGAGACTTGTGGCCGCGTGTCTCTCCTTCCGAAGCTGTGGACCGGAACCACCAGCAAGGGTCGCTTGCTTTGTCTTCGCCGTATCGTTTGTCGCGAAGGTTGAACATGCCTCTTGCTTGGCGCTATTAGGAGAAGAGCAGCTTTTGTGCCGCTCGTCCGCCATGAAATCGGCAAAAAAATAGAAGACGTTTTTAACGTATCGTTCTGATGTAGTTTGCGTGCTGGCGCGCACCTGCCCAGCGCTGAGCGAAATGGCACCAGTCCCATCGGGGGTTGGGGTTGCCGTGTTGCCGAACATTTGCGAACAACCGCCTTTGAGCCTAGTATGCAATCTTAGTCATGTGTCGGTGCGGTCATGTCGCGTTACGTCGGAGCAGTTCATGAATAGGTTTTGGCGCAGCGCTTCGCGCCGCAGAACAGCGACTCGCCGCGGCGCGTCGATTCCGATTTCTTCGTTGTCGCTTGAGTCGCTCGAAGCGCGTCAACTGCTTGCCGGTGATATCGGCGGCGCGTTAGTTGCCAATGCAAATTTATTGGCGACTTACACGGTGACTTCGACGGCCGATACGGTCAATGCGACCGACGGCGTGTTGACATTGCGCGAGGCGATTCAGCAGGCCAATGCGTCGAACGGCCCGGACGAAATCGCTTTCAACATTCCGGGACCCGGGCCATATTCGATTCGGCCGCTCTCACCGCTTCCGGAAATCGACGATCCTGTCGTGATTGACGGTGCCACGCAGCCCGGATTTACCGGCACACCCATCATTGAGCTCGACGGTTCGTTGGCCGGCGTCGGAGCGAGCGCCGATGGCCTGTTTATCACGGCCGGCGCGAGTACGGTTCGCGGTCTCGTGATCAATCGCTTTGCGGGCAATGGCATTCACTTGTCCGACAACGGTGGCAACGTGATTGTGGGCAACTTCATCGGTCTGGATCTCACCGGCACGCAAGCGCGCGGTAACGGCGCCGATGGTGTATTCGTGGCCAATTCGCCTGACAATCGAATTGGCGGAACGACGGCGCAAGAGCGCAACGTCATTTCGGGTAACGATTCGCCTAGCGGCGATGGAATTGAGCTTAATGGCAATCTGAGCACCGGCAACGAAATTCTAGGCAACTACCTGGGTACCGACGTTACAGGGCTCGTCGCCGTACCGAACGATTCGAATGGTATCGAAATCGACGGCGCGATTACGAACCTGATCGGCGGCGAGGACCCCGGCGCTGGAAATTTGATTAGCGGCAACGGATCCGACGGCATTGAATTGCGCGCCGCGTCGATGGACATCACGATTCAAGGTAATTTCATCGGCGTCGATCGAACCGGCGCCGCGCCGCTCGGGAACGGTAACGACGGCCTGAGCATTAACGCCGGTTCCGTCCAGAATTTGGTCGGCGGCAACACGCCCGCAGCGGCGAATGTAATCTCCGGCAATATCGGTGACGGAATTGAACTGAATGGCGCCGATACGATCGATAACCGGGTGCGCGGCAACCTGATAGGCGTCGACGCAGGCGGCACATTTGCCGTGCCCAACGGCTCTGATGGAATCGAAATTCAAAGCGCCGTGGGCAATACGATCGGCGGCACGACTCCGGGCGCCGGCAATGTGATTTCCGGAAATACGTCCGATGGCATCGAGTTGGCGGACAATGCGAGCGGCAATCGCATTCAGGGAAACCTCATCGGGCTCGACATAACCGGCGCTGCGCCGCTTGGAAACGCACGACGCGGTGTTTATCTCGACAACGGCGCGAACAACAACACGATTGGCGGTGTAGCCGAGGGAGAAGCCAATCAAATTGCACACAACCAGGAGGCCGGCGTCTATTTGCGCTACGACGCCGGGAACGGCAACTCGGTGCGCGGCAACGCAATCTTCGGCAATCTCGGCCTCAGCATCGATCTGGTGACCGGCGACGCCACGACGACGATCGAGGGTCCAACGCC
>JAGQOS010000059.1 GCA_020427265.1 Planctomycetales bacterium | reverse complement strand
TTATAGCGGTTTGCGGGCTTTTTACATTAGCAGTCCAGGAATTGCTCAATACTTGCCCCCCCACTAGCTGAAGAGCATTCCGGCATAACCGACAACACGGCTCGTATCGCCGCTCACATCAGCCGAGGTTGCGTAGGCGACACGGTCGCAGCGGTTCAATCGCCCAAGCGACTCGAGCGTAAGCATCGCGATGACACAGGGCAAGACACCGCACATGCTAATGTGATTCTCGCGTACCGTATCGTACAGCTTGCGAGGGTCAAGCTCTTCAATTGCCAGTAGCGCCATTTCGTCGAGGCGGCGATTCTCGGCGTCGGTGGCGAAGTGGTTCATATCGGTCGATACAACAAGCAGGACCGGCTCGGCATGCTTCTCTAAGAGTTGGGCCAAGCCGCTCGCAAGCCGCCGGCAGTCGTCGTAATTGGCCGGACCGATCGCAATCCCCGCAACCTGCGCATCAGGCGCCAGCCTCGCGAGCAAGGGGAGTTCCACTTCGATAGAGTGCTCTCGCTGATGCGCCGTCGCATCGAGTTCCAATCCGTCGATGGCGTCAACCAGTTCTCGCGCAAGTTGCGGATCGGCTGCAACTTCGAGTCCTGGCAACGACCAAACGCGATGCGGAGCGACCGCCCAGTCGACACCCAACGTCGTATGTTTCGGCCCGATTACGATAACCTTCTTCGGGATTTCGATTCTCCTGAGAACGTCGGCGGCGATTCGGCCAGAATAAACCAACCCGGCATGGGGAATCATCGCTGCGGAGTACGCTTTTGGCTTGACATCACCCTGCGCCTCCGCAAAACAGCGCGACACTTCTTCGTTTAACAATTTGGGATCGGCCGGGTAAAAGGTTCCCGCCACAGCAGGAGGACGTATTTCTGTTCCGACGATCGGCCGGGGCCGATGCGCGACGGCAACCGGAGCATCGCTGGTTTGCACGCGAAGACTGTATACTTGCGCCTCGTTAGCACGACGGATATCCGCATCGTCGGCAACGCGCTGTAGCAATGCGAGCGCCGGCAAACGGGGATCGAATCGCCAAGCCGATCGGTTGCCCTGCGCAATAAGCAGCGCACGATGATCTGAACTCACCCCGGCTAAATCTGGAGCGGCAAGCGTGCCATGCATTGCCGTGTCGAACAGAATTGTTACGCTGGGTTGCATTTCGTCGAGCGCCGATGCGGTCACCCCTGCAGATGTCAGCGTTCTCGCCGTCGCCTCGGCGAGGCTATAGAGGGTCGACTGCATCGGCAGGCCGGGCCGAAGAGACAGCTTGCTAACCATTGTGTCCGATGCGAGCCCAGGCACGCGAAAGCCGATCGCCGCCCCTGCGACCATGCCATCGCTACAGTCTGTCACGTAATAGCTTGGCATCGCGCCGGTCATCACCGCGCGAATATTGCTCCGACATGTTCGTGTTAGCTGTTGCATTTCCTGATCGGTAAGCAGCGAGGCGTCGATCTTCGATAGCGATACCGCGACATCATCATGGAGCCGGCCAGCGATCGAAATTCCCTCGAAGGTAAACAGCTGCACATCATCGTCTTTCCAAGCCGTTGGCGGCAAACCAGCTTTGAGGCAGACGTGCTGCAAAAAGGTTTCCGAATCGAATCCCGCGTCGACCGCGACGCCTGGCAGCAACAGGCCTGCCGAATTGCCGCGAGAAATGCGCAAGCCGTGCCTGCCAATGGTTACCTCGGATATGCGATCTGTTCCGGTCGCTTGCATTGGCTGCATTCCAAACAGCAACCATGTTTCGAGATCGATCGATGGGAGTTCCGACGCGGATAGCTTCGGAAACCGTGGGTCTTCCAATGCCGAGCGAGCAGCAGCCGTACCCAGGGCTTGGCTCAAAGGAACGCTTTGGCCAAGAAAACCACAGCAAGCGCGCAATCGCCCCTGTCGTTTAACGCTAACATACGCGCCGAGGACCGAATGATCTGCTGCCGCCGCAAACGTCGGGGCTTTGAACTGCGGTGAGCGGCCCTCGACAGCGGCGGTCAACAGTTCACTGGTGGCATAGTGAATGGCGTCTCGCTGTACATCGCTCAGTTGAATCGAATCAATTGCCGAACGATCTTTCGTGATTTCGACCGTCGATGATGAATCAGACACTTTGCTCTTGCTTTCTAAAGGCGTGGGGTTCGATTGAGACGTTTCACAAGATACCACGGTTAGTTCAGACTTCGAACTGGGGGCGGAAAATTCGGCAATACGAACCGGCAATCGTCGACGCCCCCAATCGCCAGGATCGAAGTCAAAAAATCCGGGTACTACCGAATCGCAGTGCTTGCAGCGATTACCACGAAGATGATATGCCCCCAATTCATACCAGTTACGTTCGATTACTACCTCGCCGCATTGTCCGCAGTAAGTGCTTTGATGCCGCTCGTCATCGACATTTCCCACGTAAACATATTTCAATCCGACAGCCTGCGCCAACGTGCGTGCTCGCAATAAGGTCTCGGGGGGCGTGCGCTCACGATCGAGCATGCGGAAGTCGGGATGAAACGCTGTAAAGTGAACTGGTACGTCGTCGCCAAGCGAATCCAGTATCCAGGCGCACATCTGCCGGAATTCATCGTCGGAATCGTTGGCGCGCGGTATGACAAGATTCGTAATCTCGAACCACACGTCGGTCTCACGGCGAAGCCATACAAGCGTATCGAGCACGGGTTGCAGATGTGCCAGTGTTAGTTCGTAGTAGAACGCTTCGGTAAATCCCTTCAAGTCGACATTCGCCGCGTCAAACTGCCCGAAAAAGGATTCGCGAGCGGCCTCGGAAATGTATCCGGCCGTAACGGCCACCGTCTTAATCCCTTGGACGTGACAAGCTTTTGCCGTATCGATGGCGTATTCCGCCCAAATCACCGGGTCGTTGTAAGTGAAGGCGACACTTCGGCAACCTAGGCGGCTGGCCGCTCGCGCTATCGCATCCGGCGCCGCGGTTTCGCTCAGTCGTGCAACCTCGCGCGACTTCGAAATGTCGTGATTCTGGCAGAATTTGCAACCAAGATTACAGCCTGCCGTGCCGAACGAGAGTACGCTGGTCCCCGGATAAAAGTGATTTAGCGGCTTTTTTTCGATTGGATCAATACAGAACCCGGTGCTGCGTCCGTACGTGGATAGCACCATCTGTCCGTCGCGGTTTTCGCGCACGAAACAGAAGCCACGGTCGCCAGGCTTTAGATGGCACTCGCGCGGGCAGAGATCACAAACCATCCGCCCCGTCGCCTCATCTTCGTGCCACCAGCCACCAAGCTTCGAGCCATCGGGCAGCAGGGCATTATCCATAGGTGGCCGTAGGATACGTGTCATCAAAGCATGCGATCGATTCAAAACCTAAGGAGCAAACAATTGAGAACTGTCCTAATTATTGCAATTCCGGTGCTCCGGGGTAGTGAGCGTACGTGCTTTTGATCATGTCGCGAGTTGTTTTGCGATGTTTGCCAACTCCGCCCCTATTTCCAACACTCTCTTATGCAATGTCCCATCCTTGAGATTACCTTCCCCGTCGAACGCCTCGTGTGCCTGGGAAATCGCTTGCTGTCGAGGCAACACGAGGACACCGATATTGCCCAGAATCTCGCGTACATGCGTTAGTCCGCGCAGGCCACCCAAGGCGCCCGGCGAGGCGCTCATGATCGCAGCACACTTTCCTTGGAAGGCTTCCAGTGGACCTTCGCCTTCGGCCGACCGCGACACCCAATCGATCGTATTTTTCAGCAACGGAGTAATCGAGCTATTGTATTCCGGGCATGCCAGCAAGATTCCCTGATGGTCGAGAAATATCTCTTTCAGGCGGACAGCATGCTCAGGTATCCCCTCTTCGCTCTCGAAGTCCTGGTTGAATATCGGCAGCGGAAAGTCGCGCAGATCCAAATAAGCGACTTCCGCGCCTGCTTCTTGCGCGCCGCGCATTGCAACGCGCACTAACCGTTTGTTGTATGAGTCGCGCCGGGCACTCCCGGCAAACGCAAGTATTTTTGGGGTCGACATGTTTGAGGACCTCCCATCGATAAGTTCGACGTCAACTGAGGGCAGAATGAAACTTGAGACGCGTGCCGCGCCCTCTGGCAACCGAGTCTCTCACAACTTGGCAAACAATAAAGCGCGCCGCATCCCTGCCCCAACGCACTCCCCACTCAGTCGTTACGTTACCATCTAGGGCGTACGAGGAAAGAGCCGTTGTCCATGGGTATTGCCTAGATGTGAAGATCGAGACAGTTTTTTGAAACTCCCCGACCATCGGACATGTTCGATCGGCCGGCCTCCCTGCAACACGATCTGATCAATCCGGTTTTGCCGGCTGGGCGAGGCTGCACCGCACTCAATTTGCAGGTGGCGTACGCATGGCATGTTGCAGCCTTGCGTCATGGCATCGTTGTTCCTGTTGCATTCTTGCGACGCGACGCACGCATTCGCGACTTACCACATACCTTGCGCAGCGACGCAACCCCCTGCAGATTAAACACTTACGACGCCCTCGCTTATATCGTGAAATCGGTTGGCATCGAAGCTGCATTTCTGGCATCCCATCAACCCTGCCAGCTTGGCCGGGCAAATGGTTTTCGCAAGCAGCCGGAAAAAGGAACCAATCTATGTCTCGCAAGAATGGAAAGTCGCCCAAGAGTAACGCAAGGTTGAATGGGCACGCCGGTGGTTCCAATGAAGTAGCCGTCGCGAATGGCCGCTCCAAAGGCAAGTCGGCCAAGGCCAAGCAACGCGAACAGGGCGTTGAATCCGACGGGTGGGAAGACGACGACGCTCCGGAAGAAGAATCGGAAGCCGATCTGGAGTCGCTCGACGAAGAAACGACTGGCTCCGACGCGACGATCGACGACCCGGTACGCATGTACTTGATGCAGATGGGCGAAATTCCTTTGCTCAATCGCGAACAAGAAGTTGAATCGGCCAAGCTGATCGAAGAGACGCGAACGAAGTACCGAAATAGCATGCTGGCGACCGACTTCATGCTTGAAGGCGCCATTGAATTGCTCATCAAAGTGCGCGACGGCAAACTGCGACTTGATCGCACGATCGAAATATCGGTCGCCAATACGTCGGAAAAGAAGAAGATCATGAAGCGCCTTGCACCGAATGTGGAAACGGCACTCGGGTTACTCAAACAGAATCATCGGCTATTTCTCACGGCGATCAACAAGCAACGCCCTGCTGCCGAGCGACGCCGCGCATGGCGGCGTTTGGTCATCCAACGCGCCAAGATTGTACGGTTGATCGAAGAACTGAACTTGCGAACACAACGCTTGCAGCCCCTGTTAGTCAAGCTGACTGAGATCAGCCAGCGCATGAACGTCATTAAGGAGCAGCTCGCCGAAGCAGAAAACGATTTCGGACATTTCGCTCGGGTCGACGATGTGAAAGCAGAATTGCGGTACCTGATGCGGGTGACGCTCGAGAGCCCGGCTACGCTCCATCGTATGATCCAGCGAACGGAGAAGCTCCGCGAAAACTATGACGCCGCGAAACGCACGCTCTCAGCGGGCAACCTGCGATTAGTTGTCTCGATTGCCAAGCGTTATCGCAATCGTGGCATGAGTTTCCTCGACCTGATTCAAGAAGGCAACACGGGGCTGATGCGTGCCGTCGACAAGTTTGAACACGACCGAGGCTATAAGTTCTCGACTTATGCGACTTGGTGGATTCGCCAAGCGATCACGCGAGCCATTGCCGATCAAAGCCGTACTATCCGACTCCCGGTGCACATGATCGACACCATGACGAAAATACGCGCCGTTACGGCTGAATTCGTGCAGCAGTTCGGCCGCGAGCCAAGTGTCGAGGAAACCGCCGCAGCCGCCAACTTGCCGATCGAGGACACCCGCTGCATCATGAAGATGACTCGGCAACCCCTCTCGCTCGACCAGCCAGTGGGCGATCACGACGACAGCTACTTCGGTGAATTTCTCGAAGAGCATCGCGACGACGATCCGCTTTACGAAACGAACCAGGAAAGCCTGAAAGAGCGGCTCAGCGAAGTGATGAGCCATTTGAGCTATCGCGAACGCGAGATTCTTCGCCTGCGTTATGGGCTGGCCGACGGCTACTCTTACACGCTGGAAGAAGTTGGCAAGATTTTTTCCGTCACGCGTGAACGTGTCCGACAGATTGAATCTAAGGCTGTCCGCAAGTTGCAACAACCTTACCGTTGCCGTCCGTTGGTTAGTTTTCTCGACGGCATCGACCTTCCACCAGTTGAAACGGCCTGATCCCTTTCGCCCCAACCCCCGACGGGCCGTTTCACTTTTAGCGCCCGCGCGTCGCCCCACGCGCGGGCGTGTTTTTTTTGCGCCTTGGTATATTGCCTGCTATCACGGCAACATGCCGCAAGAGTCACCAAATTGGCCAATACCTGCCGTCATGCTCGATGATCTCCGACACCTGGCGACCATACAGCGAATCGAATAGCTTTGCGCTGATATGCTTTTCCTTGGGACCAGCGGTCGTCACTCGACCTTCTGACAGTACCAGCAAATGCGAGAATGGCGCCATGATCTCTTCCACATGGTGCGTAACGATCACCATGCTCGGCCCCTGCGGAGAACGGGCAATTTGATCGATCGCATCCAGCACGCGCTCGCGCGCACCCGGATCGAGTCCGGCGCATGGCTCGTCGAGAATCAGCAACAACGGCGCGGCCATTCTAGCTCTGGCGATTAGGATCTTCTGCTGCTCACCTTGGGAGAGAACTCCAAACGCTCGATTTGAAATCCTGTGGCATCCAATTTCTTTCATCAAAGCGTCAGCGCGTTCATAGTCGTCATCGCTCGGCGTTTCATTGCCAATCCACTTGAGGCCCATCTGGGCGAAGCGGCCCGAAACGACCGTATCGAGTGCCCGCTCTTCACGCGGAATCGACGCATTCAACAGTGACGAAACCCAGCCGATGCTGCGTCGCAGGCTGCGCAAGTCGGAGAGCGACTCTCCGAGTCGTAAAATTTCGCCGCCTGCATTTGGCCACAGGTAACCACATGCAAGTCGTAGCAGCGTCGTTTTCCCAGCGCCATTGGGACCGAGCAGCGCCCAATGTTCACCGGCGCTTATTTGCCAGGAAACCCGCTCGAGGATGCGTGTTTCTCCCGCTCGGTAACTGACGTTGCGCAATTCAATGATTGGCGGCATAGACCAGCCCGCCGCTAGAGGTACGTATTGATCAGATTCTCGATCATTTCCTGCCGGCCGCTCTTGTTCGGCGTGATTTCGCCCTGGGCGAGCATCGCCGCTTCGAGTGATTTGAAGTCGTGCTTGCCTGCCTCGATCTCCGCGCCCAGGCCGCTATCCCACGATGCGTAGCGATCTCGCACGATTTCGGCCAGGCGGCCGTCGGCCCGGATCGCCGCGGCGATTTTCAGACCGCGGGCGAACGCGTCCATGCCGCCGATGTGCGCGTGCAGCAGATCGATCGGCTCGAAGCTCTCACGCCGCACCTTGGCGTCAAAGTTTACGCCGCCCGGATTCAAACCGCCGTACTTGAGAATCGCATGCATGCATTGCGTGGTCAGGTAGATGTCGGTCGGGAACTGGTCGGTGTCCCAGCCGAGCAGCAGGTCGCCCGTGTTCGCGTCGATCGATCCCAGGAAGCCCTGGCTGCCGGCATATTCGATTTCATGCTGCATCGTATGCCCGGCCAGCGTGGCGTGATTCGTTTCCAGGTTCAGCTTGATATGATCTTCCAGGCCGTAGCAGCGCAGGAAGTTGATGCAGGCCGCCGCGTCAAAATCGTATTGATGCTTGGTCGGCTCCTTCGGCTTCGGCTCGAAGTAGAACTGCCCGGTAAAGCCGATCTCCTTGGCGTAGTCGACGGCCATGTGCATGAAGCGGGCGAGATGATCGATCTCGCGTTTCATGTCGGTATTCCACAGGCATTGATACCCTTCGCGGCCACCCCAGAAAACGTAGCCTTCGCCGCCAAGTTCCAGCGTCGCTTCCATTGCCTTCTTCACTTGAGAAGCCGCATACGCGAAAGCGTCCGCGTTGCAGCTTGTCGCCGCGCCGTGCATGAAGCGCGGGTTGCTGAACAGATTGGCCGTGCCCCAGAGCAGCTTGATGCCGGTGCGCTGCTGCTCTTCCTTGAGCGCGGCGACCACGCGATCGAGATTCGCGTTGCTTTCGCTGAGCGTCTTCCCTTCGGGCGCGACATCGCGATCGTGAAAGGCGTAGTATGGCGCGCCGAGCTTCTCGACGATTTCAAAAAACACCCGCACGCGGTTGATCGCGTTTTCGACCGAATCGGTGCCGTCTTCCCAGGGCCGCACGGCCGTGGCCGGGCCGAAGGGATCGGCCCCGCCGCCGCGCATCGTATGCCAGTAGACCACGCTAAACCGTAAATGATCCTTCATCGATTTGCCTTCGACGACTTCGTTTTCATCGTAATAACGAAACGCGAAGGGATTGCGGCTACCAGGTCCTTCGTAACGAATCTTTTCGATTTCAGGAAATGCTGTCATGGCAGAGTGTACTTCTCATTCACAGAACGACTTGGTGAACTTACACGACAAAGCGAGCCCACAATTTGGCACATTCGTAGCTGAATTGCAACTGGCCAACATGACGAGGGCAAGCGACGAAACACATTTCGATTCCATCGCTATGGCCCCAATTGCGACTTCGCCACGACGAGGCCTTCGCGATGTTTGGCAACCAGATCATTGATTTCGGCGAGCACATCCCGATGATCGGCTGCTACGTTGTGCCGCTCCGAAGGATCGTGTTCCAACTGAAAGAGCAGCGGCGGGTCGTGCGTTTCTGGTTTACCGCCCCCATAGGCCGATTGCGTGATGAAATGTGCTTTCCACGGTCCCAATCGCGCCGCCATCAACTGCGTGCCGCGATAATATAGGATTGAGTTGCGGGTGCTTTCGCCTCTCCCAAGCAGAACCGGCGATAAGTCATGCGTGTCGAGCGTTCGATCGGCCGGCAATTCGGTGCTGGAAAGGCTGCAAACAGTCGCCATCAGGTCCATCGTACTGCCCAAGGCCGTCGAAGTTTTTCCCGCGGCGATTTTGCCGGGCCACCAAGCGAGCGTAGGCTCGCGCATGCCACCT
The DNA here is from genome assembly GCA_020427265.1 of Planctomycetales bacterium. Lineage (GTDB taxonomy): Bacteria > Planctomycetota > Planctomycetia > Pirellulales > JAGQOS01 > JAGQOS01. Next base: position 6,986 of record JAGQOS010000059.1, on the reverse strand, counting down.
TCCCAAGTGCAACCCTTGCCGTCCTTCAACAATCCGGCCGAGCCACCATGTTCGCCGAAAATTAGCCAGGGACCATTGTCGCTTGTAAAGAATACGAGTGTATTTTCGTCGAGATCTCGCTCGCGCAGCGCGTCGAGAACTTGCCCGACACTCCAGTCAATCTCTTCCACGACATCGCCAAAAAGGCCGCGCCGGCTGGTGTCGGCAAATTCCGGAGAGCGGAACAGCGGCACGTGCGGCAGCGAATGCGGGAAGTAGAGAAAGAAGGGCCTGTCTTTGTTCTTATCGATGAAGCGAACTGCCTCTTCCGTGTAGCGACGAGTGATGGTCGTTTGATCGGCCGGCCGTTCGACAATTTCTTGATCGCGCATGAGCGGCACGTTGAAGTACTCAATCTTCGGGTTCGCAAACGCCTCGCGCCCCTTGGGGCTGTCGGCCAGGCGATCCATGTCGTTCGAATACGGAATGCCCAGGTACGAGTCGAAACCGTTGCTGGTCGGCAAATACCGCGGCAAATGCCCGAGATGCCATTTGCCGATGCATCCGGTAGCATAGCCATTGCCATGCAGTAGCTCAGCGATCGTAATTTCATCAGCAGGCAATCCACCTTGCGAATCTGGGAAAAGCACGCGGCGTCGGTCATGACACATCCCGTTGCGAATTGGCAACCGTCCCGTCATTAATCCTGCGCGACTGGGCGTGCAAACGCATGCAGCCGCGTAGAACTGGGTAAGTCGCATTCCTTCCCTCGCCATGCGATCGAGGTTCGGCGTGGCGATCGTGGGATGGCCAAACGGCCCGATATCGCCGTAGCCCAGATCATCGCAAAATATGACGACGAAGTTTGGCTTTTGATCGGCGCCAATGGCTTGCGTCCCCGACCCAATCACCAGCAATAAGGCTCCACAAAAGCTCCGTCGAAATACTGAATGACCGATGCTGTAACTCATACGGGGCGCTCCTATTTGATGTTTTTTCTTAACAACCAATCCCCCAATCTGGCCGATATCTGGGACGCAACGAATAACAATCGAGCTTTGGCAGGAACGATCAATTCCGGCTTGCGCTTTTCACACGCAATCAGGATTTGCTCGGCCAGCCAGTTCGGCTCGATCGCCTTCACCTTAGCTCCGCCGCCGGGCAGCCGAGCCGATTCGGGTAGATCCGCGGCGATTTCCTCATAACGAACACCGCTGTCTTCACGAGCGATTGGTCCGGGACACACGAGCAGCGCATGCAGGCCTTGTGGACCAAGTTCTAAACGCAACTGTTGCGCATAGGCAGCCAAGGGGAATTTGCTGGCTGGGTAAGGTCCCAATGACGGCGCGGCAGTCTTCGAGGCCAATGAGCCAATCAACACAACGTGTCCCCGGCTATTCAGCAGCAAAGGCGCCGCAGCCCGTACGCAGCGCACGGCGCCAAGGAAATTCAGATTCCACATCGACTGAAAATCAGCCGCCGATGTATCGAGGATCTTGCCTCGCGACGACCGTCCGGCGCACTGAATCAACGCGTCGAGGCGGCCAAATCGTTGTCGCACTTGGGCGAACAGATGTTCAACCTCGCTATCGCTTGTTAGGTCGGCAACAAAGGTCGCAACGTCGCATCCAGCCTTGCGCAACGGTTTGGCGGCAGCGTCGAGCGATTCCTTTCCGCGCGCCGCGAGGGCAATACGCGCGCCGCGTTTGGCGCAACAGCCCGCCACGGCGCGGCCCAACCCGAGAGACCCGCCGGGTATCAACACGACTCTGTCTTTCCAATAGCTCATCGCGGATGCGAGTATAGCCGACAGGAAGACGCAGGGCGAGTGGCGAGATTCAAGCCAGGAAGCGACGGATTGAAAGGAATTCTACTGGCAAAGAAGTGTGAGCATCTAGCGCCAGATCGGCCAGCGTTTCGGCTAGAACACAAGCAAATTTGAATCCATGCCCAGATAGACCGGTCGCCAAGACGACCTGGGGAAACTCTGGATGCCGGTCAACGATAAAATGTTCGTCGGGCGACATCGTATACATGCAAACTTGCATGTCGAGACAGTGCTGCGATACGCCCGGCAAGTGCGAGGTAAGGAAACGCTCAATAGCAGTCTGGTCTACTAGATCTAGCGAACAATCTACCTTCGCAGGATCGCTGACAATTCGACCACCATCATGGCGAGCAACCTTCAGCCCCATTTCGTTGACCGCTGGAAATCCGTAAAACTGGCCTTCGGGCAGTTCGAAGAAAAAGCACGGCATGCCGCGAGATTGCGCGTAGACATCCGTCGCGCAATGGTACCAATAAAGCGGTTTGCGACGCACGGTGAGCTGGATGCCTAAATCACGAAGCAATTCACCGGCCCACGCTCCCTGGGTAACGATGCAGCGGTCGGCGGTTATCATTTCGCCATTTAGGTCAGCGACCACGCCGCCGCCGTCGGGCTTCCACTTTGCTTCGGTATGCGTGCGCAATTCTGCGCCGGCTCGACGGGCCAACTCGAGATAAGCGGCAATGCACGCTTCGACATGGAGATAACCGGCTGTCGGTTCAAATACCGCCTGGAATCGATCGGGAAGCCGAAGCATCGGGAAGCGATTGACGAATTCCTCACTACCGAGAGTCTCAACACGTAGCGAATGCATGTGCGCGGCGGCTAATACGCCAGGCACAACGACACCATCGCTGGGGCCGACCTCAACAAGTCCTACCTGCTCGAAGAGCGTGCGGCCGACCCTCTCCTCCAGGTCGTTCCATAACTCGTAAGCTCTTCGGAGCAGCGGCACATAGTCGACATGCTCAAAATAGGCTTGGCGGATCATGCGAGTTGCGCCGTGGGAACTGCCACGATCGTGCGGCGGATCGTACCGATCGACGCCCAACACTTTCGCACCGCGTCGCGCCAATTCGAACACGGCGGCGCTACCCACGGCTCCGGTTCCAATCACGATCGCGTCGAAATGCTGCATGGCTGCCAACCGTCCTGCACATTCTGATGGTTTGGCGAATACCTAACTTTTACCTTCGCGAATGGAGAAGTCGATCGACGTCTGACCAAGCTCTTGCTTCGCGTCGTCCTCGATCGTGAGCTTGAGCGTGTAGTCGCCATCAAAGATGCGTTTCGGAATCCAGATCCGATAACGCATGAAGAAGTCTCGCCGCCGGTTACGACAGATATCTTCGGTCATGGCGAAGTCATCGTCGAAGACGCGTGCGCCTCGGCTGTCGAGAATCTGGTAACTGCTCCGCAGCTTGGTGACAAATCCTTTCTCCGAAGCGACGCTCTTGAAATTCTCAACCTCGGCATAGAGCAATACTTCTTGCCCCGGGCTAAACTCGTTCTTCTCAAATGGCTTGTAGACACCAAAACTGCTGATCTCTGTGCAGAAGGCGAGGTTTCGCGCGGCAAGGTTACTCAGCTCGCCTAGACGGATGTTTGCGTCTTCGAGATGCCGCCGGGCTTCGGCAGCGCGACGACGCGAGTCGGGAATCTCTTCGGCATCAACGTTCGTGGCAATGCTGTAGATCAGCTTTTGCCAATAGTCTTGCTGCGCTGGTGAAATCCCCTCAATCGGTCGCACGGCTTCTTCGCGGTTGGCCGCGGCGAGATGCAACAATCGCAAGGCGACTTGCCGGCTTAGCTCAACCTCGTCTCGTGGAACTTCGTTCGTCGTTGCGGCCAGCCCTTCGATCGCCGACTGCAAGTCTTGACGCCAATTCCCTGGATCGCGTACCGGAATGTCGGCGCTGGCCGAAACTTGCTGAACACGTGATTCGCCCATAGATGGCGACAAGGCTTGCCCATGCTGGTTGACCGATTGCTGCATGTCGACGACGTCAGAAACGCTTCGTCTCGATGTGGCAGCCCGGGGCAATGGACGCGGTGACTCCGCAATGTGGCTGTCGGCTGCAGTTTCGCGCAGCAGGGACTCTGGCAAGGAGGCGATCGCCGGCTCCGCAGTCCTCTGCAGTGAGGCTGACTCCGCCATTGCCTGCCGCGTGAACGCCTCGGCCTGTTGAACTTGCCGCAGGTCGCGCGCTTCGACGTCGTTTGCCGGCTCAGAACGCTTGGCTTCACGTTTCTCGACTTGTTGACGATACGCCAGCGCGCTGCGATAGACCTGGACCGTCGAGGCCCAAAGCTCGGGCTTCGTTTCGCGCAGATCGTCAATGATTTTCTGCTTTAGATCGGGGTCGAGAGTCCCAATGTCTTCGAGTTCCACCAGAACAGAAGCGAGTTCTTCCTCGTCGATGTTTGGCTGATGTGCCGCTTCTTCTTCCACCTTCGCGCCATGCTCGCTAGCTACCGGCTTAGCTGCTGGCGAACGATCGATTGGCCAGGGCGACATGCAGCCAGACAGCCAGGCTGTTGAAGCAGCGAACAGTATTAGAATCGCGGAATGTTGTATCATGCCGATCGCGAATCGCGCGCTGAAGCGAAAAGAGTTCATTCGATGTGCGGCGGACTGTAGAAAATGCGCCCAGCCAAGGCAAGAGTACCTCACTGCCAGCAATGCAGTCGCTTCGGGCGCCAGCGCGACTAGGCTTTGCTTGCCGTTAGACGCGGATCGGCTTGGCGAGAAAGCCGCACAATCAGTTCCTCGAGCACCAAACGGGCGCGCGCTGGAGTGGAACTGGCCCCCTTTATCGCCAGATCGGCTGCCAACAGCCAGCGGTATAGTTGGCGTCCTCGATCTCGACCAATCTGTTTGAGTTGCTGTTCCGCTTTTCCGAGCACGAACGGCTTAAAACCCGCCTGTTGCAGCATCGAACGGAGCGGTTCGCGACGTCTTTCTCGTTCTGCCTGTTCCACTAGCCGAGTGGCCTGTGCAAATCGGCGAAACGTCGAGGCAATCTGCCCCAACAACGCGATCGGATTTTCACCCGCCGCAAGCAGGCGATCGAGTTGGAGCAGCGCCTCGGCCGCCTTGCCGGCCGCTGCATCGTCGATCAGGTCCCATGTGCTCTTGGTGCGCCAACTTCCCACATTCGCCTCGACCAGTTGCGGCGTAATCACGCGTTCGGCGCCGGTGAGCAGAGCGAGCCGCGCAAGTTCTTGGTCGAGCAATCCGATCTCTGGTTCAATCAATTCCATCAGAGTTTCAAGTGCCGCCGGTTCTAGCTCTGCACCGTGAATCTTCTGCGTTCGAGACGTCAGCCATTTCTTCAACTCACCCGGCGTTGGCGACTTGCATTCGATTTGCAGGCCCGACGCAGCGACAGCCTTGTAAAGCCGGGTATTACTGGCCCACGTTCGAACTTCAAGCACCAGCACTCCGGTCGGCTTGGGATGTTGAACGTACTCTTCAAGCACTGGGCGACGCCGGCTGACGAAGTCGTCCGCCTCTTCGATGACGACCATCCGCCGCCCGCCGCCGAACATCGAGACAGTCGCCAACTGGTCCCAGACATCGCGCGGCTCCGCTTCTTTCCCAGTGGTTACGGTAAGCGAAAACTCACCGTCCTCGCCGAGGACTTGGCGTCGCAATTCGCGCAGGATCTCCCGCTTGAGAAACGCCTCGTCGCCAAACACCACGCACACACTAGGCGGGTCGGCAATGGGCTTGGATAAAAACTTAAGGGCGCTGGTCGGTTTCTCAGCGGCAGCCATTTCGCTTCCTTTCGGTGTCGTTCCACAACCACTCTAATCTACCTGATCCAGGCCCATTCGCGAAAGCAGGCGTTCGACGCCCGGCCGCCACATTGCCTTATGAACTTTGTTGTGCCAAGTGGCGCCGATCGGTTCTCTTTGACACACCGTGTGCTTGGATGAGAGAGGGTTTTATTGTAGTTTGACGAAGCGGCTAAAGAACCCGCAGATTGCCGCGTTGGGCAAGATCGCCCAGCCGTTATGTGAAATAGCTTACACTCCAGGAGCCGGCGATGGTCTTCGACTCGAAATTGCAACGCAAAATCATGGGTGGCTTCGCCACAGGTGTTACGGTGGTAACTTGTCGCGTGGGCGACGAACTACATGGCATGACAGCCAATGCCGTCACTTCCGTCTCGCTCGATCCGCCGCTCGTACTAGTAGCCGTGGCCAAGTCGGCCGGCTTTCATGCGCAGTTGAGCGCCGCGGGAAGTTTCGCGATGAACATTCTCACGGCCGAACAGGAAGAGCTTTCGAATCGCTTCGCCATGAAGGGCGCCAAACCGTTCGACGACATTCCGCTGCAAACGAGCGAGACCGGGACGCCGGTCTTTGCTGAAGGCCTCGGGTTCGTCGAGTGCAAGGTAGCCGAAGTTTTGGCGGGGGGCGACCACGATATTTTTCTGGGCGAGATCGTTGCTGGCGAAGCACGCGATGGCGAGCCGTTGCTCTATTTCGCCGGCGGCTACCGGCGGATTTCCGGTTGATTCAGTGCGTCGCGGCGTTTCCACCCTTTTGCTGTGCCTTTTCTTACGAAAAACGGCCGCTGCGCTGGACAACGGCACTCTGAGGCATCACGATAGACGTCGATATTTGAAGGTCCGCAGCTTCTTGGGAGCGCGTCGCGGCGGGCAATTCCTGGGCTGCCTTGGGCGTTTTGCTCGCAATACCAAGGTGCGATCTTTCACCAGCGTTTGTAGGAGTCGATCGATGAGTAGTCGTCGCAGCGGATTGTCGCGTCGAAGTTTTGTCTCCGGAGTCTCATCGGCCGTGGCCGCTCCGTGGATTATCTCGCGTCGCGCGCTGGGCGACGATTCGGCCGCGCCGGCGAACGACCGGATAGCGATCGCCACAATCGGCAACGGCAAGATGATGTACGGTTCGCACTTGCCGCATTTCGTGAAGATGCCCGAGCTGCAGGTCGTCGCCGTTTGCGATGTCGATACCACGCGCCGCGAAGCGGCCAAGAAGCGGGTCGACGAAGCGTACGGCAACTCCGACTGCCTGGCGTATAACGATTACCGCGAAATCCTCGCTCGCGACGACATCGACGCCGTCGCCTGCGCCACGCCCGATCATTGGCACGCGATGGTCATTCTCGACGCCTGCAAGGCGGGCAAAGACGTGTATTGTGAAAAGC
>JAGQOS010000599.1 GCA_020427265.1 Planctomycetales bacterium | reverse complement strand
CGCGAAAACGTATCGGCCACAGGAACTGCTCACGCAGGCCAACGCTATTTTGGGCCAGGGCCAGCTTTCGTTGGCCAAGTATTTATGGATTGCGGCGAGCGAAGATCAGCCACAGCTCGACGTGCACGACATCGAGGCGTTCTTCACGCACATGTTGCGGCGAGTCTATTGGCCTCGCGATCTACACTTCCAAACGTGCACGACGATCGACACGCTCGATTATTCCGGCGCCGGCTTGAACGAGGGCTCCAAAGTTGTGATTGCCGCCGTGGGCGAGCCGCGACGAGCACTACCGACCGAACTGCCGACCGGCTTGACTTTGCCCGATGGGTTCCGCGATCCGCACATCGTTATGCCGGGTGTGTTGGCCGTTGCCGGGCCGCGCATGGCGGCCGAGGCTACACGGGTGGATGATGCGCCGGATCGTTTCTGCCGGCACTTCACTCGGGACGATGCGATCAACGAGTTTCCGCTCGTCGTGCTGGTCGACGACAGTGATTTTGTCGCTCGCAGCCTGGATAATTTTGTGTGGACCACATTCACACGCAGCAACCCGGCCGCCGACATCCACGGCATCGAAGCCTCGATTCACGACAAGCACTGGGGCTGCCGCGGTTCGTTGGTGATCGACGCCCGGTCGAAGCCGCATCATGCCCCGGCGCTGGTCGAAGATCCGGAGATTTCGGCGCGCGTCGATGCCCTGGCCGCGAGCGGAGGTCCGTTGCATGGAATTCTCTAACTTCGTGGCCTTGCTCGCCCAAGTGGAGCCTCCGTTCAATTACCCGATGCCAGCGGTCATGCGCGTGTTCCTGCTGCTCTGGATCGCCATGGTCGGCGGTTGTGTCGGCAGCTTCTTGAATGTGGTGGTTTATCGACTGCCGCGCGGTCAGAACCTGGCCCACCCTCGCTCGGCTTGCCCGCGTTGCGGGCATGCCATTCGGGCCTGGCATAACATTCCGGTCTTTGGCTGGTTGATGCTGCGCGGGCGCTGCTACGATTGCCGGGCGCCGATCGCGGCTCGCTATCCGTTGGTCGAAGCCGCGGTGATGTGTGTCTTTGCCCTGCTCGCGTATCTGGGCCCGCTCGCCGACGTGAATCCGGCCAATCCGCCCATTCATCCGGTTGCGGCGTTGCCTTTGGCGAGCCAATGGATAGTGTTCGGCTACCAGGTGACCTTCGTCTGCGTGTTGCTCGCATTTTCGTTGATCGAAGGCGACGGCAACCCCGACGGCAAAGTCGCGTATCCAAACGCGATGTTCGTTTTCGGACTGACCTTCGCCCTGTCCGCTCCGATGATCGAGCCGCATGTACACCCTTTCCCGATTCGCGGGATCGTGGCGACCACGCAATTTCCGTTTGTCGACTCGGCCGAAGCGTTTGCCGATGCGGCGGCCGGCGTGCTGGCCGGTTTGCTGCTCGGTTTCGCCAGCCGGCCTTCGTGGCGCATCGGCCCGATGGGCGAACTCGGCGGACGCTTTGCCTTGGGCAATGCCGTGCTGTCCGGCGCTGTTCTGGGTGTCTCTCGCGCCGCGACGTTGCTCGTCGCCAGCGCGCTTTGCTCGCTGGTCATCGGCCTGGCCGCGCGCCGGCGATTGAGGATGCGGCGGTTGAATCCGTCGCTTTTTCTGGCGCCCTATGCAACCATATTGTTGGCGGCCGATTTCGTGAGGACCGACATGCGCTCGGCGCCCGAACAGTCGCTCGTCAACGCCACGATCGCCGCGGCGCTGGCGGCCGTGTTGATCCTTTTGGCATCGTTGACCTTGCGGGCGATCGCTCGTCGAACGGCATGACGGCGCCGTGCCGCAGGTAAAAGGCGCACCTCAGCGCGTCGGCGGGCGACGGATGCACAGTGTCAAGAACGCCAGCGTAGCGCCCCAGTACAGGCCATTGAGTAACGGCAGCAGGAACAAGCTGTGCCCAACGCGGGCAAACTGGTTGTTGACCAATCTCAAATAGGCGAACGGAAAGGCGACGATTGTCTCACCCAATTGCCCGATCAACGGCGGCATGCGCGGCGCCCGCTGTTGGCTCGCCAGGTAGAGCCGCTGCAGGATCTCGTTGGCTATAGCCATATAGGCCAACGAAACGATCGCAAAAGCCAACAGGAACCGCCGCCATTTGCCGAGCAAGTGCATCACCAGGCGTTCCGGATGTTGAGAACTTCGACGAGGCTTGAAACACTCCCCCATATTCTACCGTTCGCCGAGGTGGGAGCCTACGTCGGGGAATCGAAATGGCCCCAACGACGGCCATCGCCTACAATCAACCGCGCAGCCCAGACCTCGCACTTCGGGAGAATTGTACCCCATGACGACACTCGGCTTTTATGGCGCCGCCGAAACGGTCACCGGATCGAAATACTTACTCTCGGCCGATGGCGCCAAAGTGCTTATCGATTGCGGGCTCTTCCAGGGACTCAAAAAGCTACGCGAACTGAATTGGAAACGTCCGGACTTTTCGCCGGCGAGCGTCGATGCGGTCGTGCTCACGCACGCGCATCTCGACC
>JAGQOS010000598.1 GCA_020427265.1 Planctomycetales bacterium | reverse complement strand
GATCGTCTCCTGCTCGACATGGAACGGAATCGCGCCTGGCTCAACGGCCGAACCGTTCACCAACGCCCCAGCGCCATCGACCTCGTTAAAGTCGACCAGCACGGAGACCGGGGCCGAGAACGAAAGCTGAAGCGTTTCGTTCGCTTCTTCGTCGAGGTCGCCGAAGATCTGAATCGGCACGAGGCGGAACGTTTCGCCCGGCAGGAAGTCGACGCGAATTGGGCCGCTTTCCAGGTCGACGCCCGGCGTGGCCGGATCGACCGCGCCCGGCGAAAGTTCGACCAGCACACTCGAAGCGATGTTCGTAACACCGCTACGGTTCACGCGCACCACGCGCGTGGTATGTGCGGAGTTCCCTTCGACCACGGTGAACTCTTCCAGCGAGTAATCGTAAACCGGCTGTGGCGTGTTGTTGCGCACCGTGATGCGCGCCGTGCCGGTGGCCGATCCGGTATCGTCGTCGACAAGGCTGAAGACAAAGGCTTCGGTAATCTCCTGTCCGGGTAGCAACCCGCCAAAGCGCCCGTTCGGGTCGTACGTTGCCTGGCCGTTGGCCAAAATTGTAACGGTAGCGCCCAATGGCGTGGTGATTGTCGCCGGAGTGAACGTATGCACGTCGGTCAGGCCCGGATCGATCACGAAGTCGTTCAGGTCGATCGTAATCGGTGCGGCCGGCGTGGTTGTGCCCACTGGAGTGCCTGGATCGGGGTCGACGTTCTTGACCGTGACGACGAGATTTGCCGAATCGATCGCCAGTTGCGTCCAACCGGCTGTGCCGTCGGTAAGTAGTTGGAACGCGCCGTTGAAACCGCCTTGCGCTCCTGGCGCGACGCTGATTTCGAACGAGTCGCCGCCGCCACGTTCCCAGAAGAACGAGAAGACGTCGAGCGTCGTCTCTTCGGTCAGCGTGAATGTGCCGCCGGTCGCCGCGTGGCCGCGCGGCGCGTCGAAGCGAACTGTATCCGTTCCCGCCCCCAAGCCGCCTGCTGTGTTGAAAACGCTATCGAAGGTAATGCCCGGAATGCGGAGCAGGCCGCCATCATCGCTGCCGAACGCAATCGTGTACGTTCCCGCGGGCACAGTGAACAGGCCATGGGCCCGGACGAGGAAATCGTTGCCGTTGCCCGGCGTGGCCGAACCGCCAGGATACGGATTATCCGGATTGCCGTTACCCGCGTTGAAGTTGCCCGCGCCGCCGGCGTAGTTGATCACGTCGTTGAACTCTTCGGCGAGAATCGTCACGTTGTAATTTTGCCCGCCGGCCGTCAGCGCGCCGGTGGATGTGGCGAAAGCCTCGATGTTGATCGCTTCGTTCGTGTTGTCGATCGCATTACCGGTCACCTGAACGAGGCGCGCGTCCCATTGGCCCATGTCTCGGTTGTCGGTCAAAAAGACGCGGATCGATACGTCGTCTTGCGGCGTGGCGGTTGGGTTGTCGTCGATGTAGACGTGCTGCACTTCGAAATCGGTCGTCCCGGCGGGGAAGGCGACTGTTTCACGCGTGCCGTCGCCCCATTCGACCGTCAGTTCAAACGTGTCGCCCGGATTCGGGTCGACGATTCGCCCGGTGAGCGAAACGGCATCGCCTTCGTTCACCATGTTCGTTACGGCCAGATTTTGCAGCCGCGCGGGCACGTTGGGCGGGAAGTCGTCGTTTTCGATCGTGAGCGTCGATTGCGGTTGGGTTGTGCCGGCCTGGCCAACGGGCAGGCGCAAACCGGTCCCGGCATCGAAGTGTGATTGTCTCTGCGCGGGAGTCAGCGAAGCATTGAAGACGGCGACTTCGTCAAGCCAACCGTCGCCAAAGCGACCCGCCAGATCATCGCGGCCCAGTTCGATCGTTATGTTGCCATTAGTGGATCGAGACGCGGCGCCCAGCAAATTGGTCGCCGTGGCGACCGCCTGGCCGTCGAAGTACATCACGCCGGTGTCGGTTCCGGCGTCGTACGACAACGCATAGTGATGCCACTGAGTAATGTCGGCCGCGCCGACCGTATGGCCGCCGATCTGGTGGAACGTGCCGCCGCTATCGTTGACGAATCCGCGCCATAAGGTTCCGCCCTGATCCGGGTGCATGATGAAGCCGTTCGCGCCGCGCTCGACGGCCAACCAGCCTGAAGTATTCCACGTGGGAGTCGCCGAACGGGCCCAAAGCTCGACCGAGAAGCTGTCCGAAATCGGCACGTTCGAAATCGTGGCGTAGTCGTTGCTACCATCGCCCGGATTGAACCGAACGGCCCGGCCGATATTCGGGTCTGCGCCAGGTTCGCCGAACACCGGCGCGCCAGCGAAAGCGCCGTTTTGCGCTCCCTCGGCCGGCGCAGAGTCGACAATCACCGCGCCGCCCGTCTCGTTCATTCGCCACAGGGCAACCGGATCGTCGGCCAGCACCGCATCGACGCCGTCGATTCCGATCTGGAAATTCTGCAATTGAAGCCGCACGGTTTCATCCGGCTCGATGTCGAAATCGCCAAAGATCGAGAGCGGCAAAGCCTTCGTGGTTTCGCCAGGCAGGAAGGTCAACGTGA
>JAGQOS010000597.1 GCA_020427265.1 Planctomycetales bacterium | reverse complement strand
CAAACTGAGATCGCGCGAGTTGATGGACGTGAAGGTACGCCATCGACACGAGAGCACTGAGGGCCAGGCGGTGCCGTTCAGCGTGTATGTCCATTACCTCGCTCCCAAGGATTTGAAGGGCCGCGAAGTGCTCTTTGTCGAGAATGCGAACGAGGGACGCTTGATTGCGACTAAAGGGGGCGGAGGATTGCTCTCAGGGTTGACTGTGTCGCTCGATCCAAACAGCGATCGCGCCATGGAAGGCAATCGATATCCCATTACCGATATCGGAATCATGAATATCGCCACCCGCGTGCTGCACGATGCGTCGCTCGGAATCGAACGCGATCCGCTGCACGATGGTTGGATGGTGCAGCAGGCCCAGGGTGCGAAGATCAACGGACGGCAGGCCCGTTGCATGCAGATGCGGCGCGAGCGACGTTGCCCCGAATGCCCCTTGCATACCGTGCAAATGTTTGTCGACGAAGAGTATCAGGTGCCGATTCGCTTTGCGGCCTATCATTGGCCGGCCGAGCCCGCCGTAACGCCCGAACTGGTCGAAGAGTATACGTATCTCGATTTGCAACTGAACGTCGGCCTGGCCGACCGCGATTTTCAACGCGATAACCCGGGATACGGGTTTGCGGAGTTCGATGTGCCGGTTAGCCGGTAACGCCTCCATCCGACCGAGCCGCGTGGGTCAGTTCGTCGGTTCGCGTTTCCAGACGAGCACAGCCAGTGGAGACGCATCGCCCGACGTGAGCCCCCACACTTCGTACATCGTGTTGTTTTCGATCCGATAGAGAAAAGATCGCGGCCCTTCGCGGCGAGCTCCCAAATTTGGGCCGGCGATTGCTTCAGAATTCGAAAACGTGTAGAGCTTCACCGCGCCGGCGCGCTCAAGCTTAAAGTCGGAGCGGTGCGCGTGAATGATGTTGCCGTTGGCGTCCAGATGAGTCACCGTATCCTGGTTGCCTTCGACAAGCTTTTCGACGCGAAATTTCGCACCGGCAGCGTTCTTGTACTCGCGAGCCCACCGGCCTTGCATCGCGTTTAGGTCGGCTTTTAGTTCGGCGACTTCCGGCGAATCGAACTTGCGAGCCTCGTCTGCGGCCCGTGCCGCGCTGGAAAGGGCTGCCAAGAATAGGGCCAAGGCGAGGTGTTGGGGGCCAATGCAATTCATCGAAACTCGCCTCCATGCATAGTAGTTTGCTTTTCGCAGCATCGCGTTTGAATCTAACGCCCACGTCGGCGCGACACCAGGCCAACCAAGCCCAGCCCCAGCAGCAGGGCGGTCGAGGGCTCGGGAATCAGTTGGGTCGGGTGCAGACCGCTGGCCAAGGCCGAAATCTGCCAAGCGGGCAGAGCGCTGTCGAACAGGGCCAAGTCGTCCATCAATCCGCGATACGACTCCGCGTTGCCGATCGCGAAGTTGCCGATTAAGAAGTCGCCCGACAGGTCGGCAATACTGGGCTCGGTGACTGTTTGCGTGTCGACGAGTGCGCCGTTGAGATAAAACCTTAGTTCGCTGGCCGCGAAGTCGGTCGACACGGCAATGTGGTTCCAAGCGCCGTCGGCAATCGCCGTTGCGCCAGTGCCTGTGATGACTTGAAACCCGCCGCCATCGTTCAGCAACATCCACTGTTGGCCCGCCGGCTGAAGTCGATAGCGATAAGCGGCATTACCGTCCTTCGCTACGATGTTGCGTGCAGCGGCGCTGGCGGTCGGATTGATCCAGGCGGCAATCGTGTAGTCGCTTGTCAATGAAACGCTGGGCGAGTCGGGCACGACGATTTCGTTGTTGACCGACGAAAAACTAACACTGTTGCCGCCGCCAAGTTGGGGCGGTACGGTCGTGCTGAACGTGATGCCGCCACCGCTGAACGTGCCGACATTGCCGTTAATCGTGTCGGTTGCCGTCGAGCCGGTCCCTTCGTCGAACGGCCAGTAGGCAACCAAGTCGGCCCGCGCATCGGGGACGCCGCCAAGAACGACGAACAGCGCGACCATCGCCGCGGGGTTGGCGATCGAGCGACGGCGTCGCAGCGCCATTCCCAGCAGGCCCAGGCCAAACAGCATGGCCGTCGACGGTTCGGGAACCAAGTTGTCGCTCAGTTGCAGGTTGCCGATCGTGCCGCTGGCGCCGTTCAATCGCGAAAATCCCAGATAGCCGATGTCTGCGTAGCTGCCGGCAGCGGCTGTTTGCGGCAATCCGGTCGATGCGCCGTTAACGAACCATTCCACGGTCCAATTGTTCGAGTCGAGATCGAGCGTATCGAGAACGATGTCGATACTTACCACTCCAGCAGGAGAATCCGTGCTGGATGAGCCGTTTGTATTTGTTCCCGTGAATGTTTGTGCCGCTCCGACGCCGCGCGTTTCTCGAATCAAGATGCTTCCATAGGCGTTTACTGCTGGATTGTTAAAGTTGATGTCGCCATTGAGTTGACCGAATCCGAGGGTGATCCAGTTGGACACGCCCGTGCCGCCGTCGACCGTGTTGATGTCGGCGCTGAGCGTGTAAACGCGGCCTTGTTGCGGAACGAAGA
>JAGQOS010000596.1 GCA_020427265.1 Planctomycetales bacterium | reverse complement strand
CGAACGGGCGCGTCTCATCGAGGTCTTGGGAACCGCGCCGGCGCACTACGCCTATGTCAACGCCAACCTGCAAGCGACGCTGTTAGGCCGCGAACTCGACGCGGTTCATCACAGCGTGCAAGCTTCGGTCATCCTCGACGCCCTCGTCTCGAAAAACATGCTCCGATCGAAAACCACGACTGACATCCTGGCCGAGTTCATTCGCAGTCGAGATTCCAGTTCGTTATCCAACAATACAAAAGCGTTTCTCATCAAGCGTTTACTTGAACGCCTCGGGCTCGTCGGTGAATCGTTCGAACTCGAAAAAAAGGTCGGCCTCTACACACAACTCGAAGACGAACAAGCCGAGCTACTGGCCCAGGCATTAACCGAATACCTGGAAAACACGGTCTCGCTCAACGAGGCTTCGGAAACAATTCACCGCAATTTGCCAACCGAACTCTCCGATCCGTTTCACGAACATCTCAAGGCTGGCATTTCTACAAACGAAGCGGCGCAAGTAATCAAACACGCCGTAAGACTGCTTGATCCGCAGTACGACCTTACGCCTGTCACAGCCGCTCAGTCGGGCTCGTAAGTTCCCATCCGTCGTCGGGCAAGGTCACGGTGATGCTGGTAACGGTTTCATCTCGTCAGGTGTGAGGACACGCATTTCCGCGAGTTTCGCGGCATGTGCCGGCTTGCCGGCCAGATTGGTCCACTCATGAGGATCGGACTCGATGTCGTAAAGCTCCTCGCCGCCGCGAAAGTAGTGAATGTAGCGCCAACGCTCCGTGCTGATCGCATAGTTACCCGGCCGATCGAGATGGGTTAGCGACGCATGCGGCCAAGCGGCCTGAGGATCGGATAACAAGGGCGCAAGGCTGTGGCCGTCGATTTTCTCCTTCGGCGGCAAACCGGCCAATTCCGTAAGCGTTCGAAACAGGTCGACAAGACTCACCGGGCGATTGCAGCGGGTGGCGGCTTTCGCACCTTCGGCCAACCCCGGCACACCGGGGGGAACACGAACAATCAGCGGCACGCGCGCACATACGCGCCACCCGGTGAACTTTTGCCAATGCTCCTTTTCGCCTAAGTGCCAGCCGTGATCGCTCCAGAGAACCACGATCGTATCGTCGGCGTTCGGTCCCTGCTCTAGCGCGTCGAGCACGCGTCCCACCATGGCGTCGGCAAAGGCGATGGAAGCCAGATACCCCTGAATCCCGCGGCGCCACTGTCCATGCTTCTGAATATGGGCCAAGTAGCGATTTGTCCCCAAGGCCTGTCCCAACGGTGGAATGTCGTCCAAATCATCCTCATTCAACCCGAGCGGCATTTGAATCTCTTCCACGGGAAACCCATCGAAATACTTCTTCGGCACAAACCACGGCTCATGCGGTCGATAGATGCCACACGCAAGAAAGAACGGCTGTTCGTGCTTCCGCGCCAACTGCTCGCCAACCCATTTGGAAACCAGCCAGTCGCCGCCAAACTCCTCGTCTGTGACCTCGAGCGCGCCCCAATCGGTCTCCATGTACATCCAAGGTTCGCGTGGCAAATTCACTGGCCGCTGCTTCGGATAGAAAGTGCGCGGGAAAGGGTTCTCGCTCTGCCGCGAGGGAAAATATTCATCCCACGAGTCGCCGTCGACTATGTAATGCAGGATCTTTCCCGCCCCCCCCGACCAGTAGCCGTGCCGTGAGAAATATTTGGGCATGAGTTCCGTTTCCGGCAACACGTCGCGCATTTTTTGTGTATTCGTGTAGAGCCCCGAATGATGCGGCGCAAGCCCTGTCATGACGGCCGTGCGCGACGGATTGCACGATGCCCCGGCGCAGTAGGCATTGGTAAACAGCATACCGCTCGCCGCTAGGCGGTCGATGTTTGGCGTTGTCGCCTGCGGATGCCCGCCCAGGCAGCCGATCCAATCATTCAGATCATCGACGGCAATGAACAACACGTTGGGCCGCTTGGCGTTCGCCGCCTTATCGCGAGCGCGCGCCGTCGCGCGAATCTTTTCGATCTCCACCTGCAAATGCTTCGGCCAAACAAACTCCGGCGTTTGCGACGGATCGTAGCCTACGAGATGGTCGCGCAAACGCGTGGCGGGCTTCGTGTATTTCAGCTCGGTCTCGCCGAAGACTTCCTCGCACATCTTCGCCAATCCCGGATCGTATTCGATCAGTTCGGCCCGGGTGTTCACATGGTTATGATCGTGGTCGTTCTCGCGATTGTCGTCGAACCAAGATTGCACACCCTCGGCGAAGTATTCATGGTGATTGACTGACGCATATTTTCCCTTCCACAGCCCGGCGGCCATCGCCCGATCGTAAACCGCTTGGAGCCGCGTATCGAAGGTCGGATCGACACGCACCATGCCACGCAGATGCATGTTATGCGCGAACTCATGAATCAAGATGCATTCGGCCGCGTATGGGTCGCCGGGGTAGCCCAACAAATTTTCTTCACCACACGAACAATACGGATCGGTCTGCGATCCCCCCGTGCCCCGGGCGCGCGCGTCCCAATAGTTCTTGGGTTGAAAGTGCGAAAACTC
>JAGQOS010000595.1 GCA_020427265.1 Planctomycetales bacterium | reverse complement strand
CTCATCATTGTATTTTGGGGGCACACGTTCGGGATACGTAATTCCTTGCGCAAATTCTTCGGAGCTGGAAGGGCGCCCTGTAGTAATGCTAACCCGATGTTTGCCGGGCATTGCACCGGGCTGGTTAACGCCAAAATACAATTCATAGTAGCCGTCATCGTTCGTAATTGCTGATGATGTCGACCCACCGTCTTGCGGCTGAAACACAACCTTTGCGCCCGCAACTGGCTTGCCATCGAGTGCGACTTTGCCGGCAACCTCAGCCAGTTCCGGACCCGACTTACCACATCCAGCCAAGACGACCAGCGCCACGGCAACCACGCCTGGTAGGCAAGGCGACATCACCGATTGAAAACAAGATCCTTGAGACACCTGACAGAAACCCTTGATTGAAAGTAGGGCGCGCGAAACGCGAGGTTAGTAGAAATCGCCGCTGATCACCTGTCCGTCGTTGCGAACTCCCAGGTGCTGATAGGTGCCCAGGGTCTCTGGATCATACGGTTGAATCTTTTGTGCGGGATATTCAACCGAATCAATGCCGTCACTGATGAAGTGAACCGATCCATCACAGAACGCAAACAGTATGCCGCCAGGATGAGCACTGCTAAACGTTTCCGTACACGAATCGCATTGCCACGTGCCTCTTGCATCGTTCGGCTTGGATGGCATCGCGCGAAAAACCGGATCTTCATGCGAATTGGGTTTCAATCGCACGATCCCCAAATTGTGCCAGATCCCCCAGTTGCAATCCCACGATGGATTACGCACGCCGGGCCACGAAGCCGCGTAGCAGCGCATATCGCGTTCCCCGACGGCAAACGTATTGCTTGTGCCGTCGCGAATGTCGGCCATGCGAATTTCGCTGTTTCCGAATAGTGCGCCGTTATTTTCAAATGGCCCCGTGCCTCCACTCACGGAGTTACCCTGCCAGTTCCACGCGCGATCAAACAAACCGGCGACGCCAGGATAGTTTGTTTTTCCAACAGCGATTTTCGCTTTATTACCTAGGCCATAGAAATGTCGCTTGTCCGGGTCGAGTGTGGCCGAGCGTTCATCGCTCGGGCACAAGTATCCGTTGAGCTCCGTCTGAAAAAGGGCCTTTACACCCGCGTCCGACGCTGCATCGGAAAGCCTTTGTTGTAATGTTTTCGAGCGGACCTCAAGTTGATCGTACAGCCCCGTCTGTTCCATGTAGGGCATGATGAGCACGTGCCAACCCCATCCTTCCTCGACCGTACGCTGACTATGTGTTCCACTGTTTGCAATGTACCCGGAAGGAAAAACGGAGAGCGCCGCATGATAGTTCTGTAGCGCCAAGCCGATCTGCTTCAGATTGTTCGTACATTGCGTGCGCCGCGCTGCTTCCCGCGCGCTCTGCACAGCCGGCAGCAACAACGCCACGAGAACGCCGATGATCGCAATTACGACTAAGAGCTCGACTAACGTGAACCCTCGTGTCGATGTCTTTTGCATATTCAATGACAGAATAAGAGGTGGCAAGATCGCGTTGCCGGCCAAGTGCGGAAGCACGGAATGGGCCGGCCCGAGCACTGTCATTGTATGCGATTTCGAGCGCGCGTGAAGTGAATTATGCCGAAAACTCGCCACGACGACGCGCGATCAACCACGCTTCGTATCGTCCGTTCTCACGCCAAGCCTCGTCGAAATGCACGATTTCCAGCGGCCCGGCTAGCTGAATCAATTCACCCTCGTCCAATAAATACTTCTCTGGCGGGGCAGTCCAGCGTTCTCGGTTCCGCCGGGTTGGTTGGGCGACAACAAGCATGCCTGCCGGTTCTAGCGCTTGAATCAGCGAGGGAAAGAGTTCACGCTGCAAAAAACAGGTTTGCACAACAAGGCGCCAGGGCCCGGCAGGCAACGACTCGTGCTCGAGATCGGCTACCACAAACTGCAGATCAAGCTGCTCCTTCTCCGCTCGCTGGCGGGCAATCGCCAGGCCTTCTGCCGAGATATCGACCAGCGACGCGTTGAGTCCTCGCCTCGCCAGCCACAGCGCGTTGCGACCTGAGCCGCCGGCCACATCGAGCGCGTTACCGGCGCGCGGAATCAAATCGGCATTGGCGGTCAAGACTTCGGCCGGCCCGGATTCCGGATTGGGTTGCTGCCGATACCGCGCATCCCACTTTTGTCGATCTTCCTGGCTCATTACTTTGCGAGTAGTTCCGAGGACGAAAGCCCGAACGACGTGCTATTTCGAGTCGACTTTAACTGTAGCGTTTCGGGCGACGTTTTTGCGAGTATTTCCCGACGAAACGACGCTACACGTTCGTTCGATGCGCTCTAACGCCCCAGGATCTCGGTTTGTTCGCTCGCCTGCAAGGGCTGCGGGAGGCCGTCGCTCGACAGCTCCGCGGTGATCGCCACATTGCCCGCTTGCGTGGCTTCGAGCTGGAACTCGAAGGTCATGGGTTCGCCGGCGCGAAATTCTGCGACCGGTTCGAAGACGATCCGGCGCGCCTGGAATGTGGCCCGCACACGCGCCCGCGTGCCATCGGGAACCGGTTGCAATTGTGGCGGAAGATTCACA
>JAGQOS010000594.1 GCA_020427265.1 Planctomycetales bacterium | reverse complement strand
CGCGGATCAAGGTGTTCGACGTCAGTAGCGGTGCGGCCGATAAGATCGCCACGTTCCTGCCCTTCGGCGATGCATTCCGTGGTGGCGTGTCGGTGGCCGTGGGCGATGTGAACGGCGACGGAACGGCCGACCTGATCGCCGCAGCCGGTGTGCTGGGTGAATCGCACGTGGAAATCTACGACGGCGAGACCGGCGCGATGCTCGATGCCTTCCAGCTCTTTGCCGACAACCCCAGCAGTTCGCCGCTGCGTATCGCCGCCAAGGACTTCGACGGCGACGGGACACTCGACAACTTGTTCGCCGCGTTGGGATCGGATAAGGAAATCAGCGAAGTTCGCCAAACGACGCTCGACGGCTCGTTGGTCGACACGCTGGTGGAAGACGACGACCTGTTCTTCGGCGGCTATTTCCTGGGATAGTCGACGACCAACGCCCGGGCATGGCTGCGCGGCACGAGCAATTGAATGCCGAAGCCCTCGCCGGCAAACGGCATTGCGCCCAGCGTACGCCGCACCTGGTAGTTGGCGCGGATCCAGGCCATGATCTCGTGGCCGAAGTCGTCGCCGCCAAACGGTCCAACGCCGTATTCGGCCATTTCTTTGTCGATCAGCACGATGAAGTCGGGGCGGGTACGCTCGAGCGCCGCCACGTAGTTCGCTTCGCCGAACATGCATAACTCGGGCGGCATGGCATTGGTAAAACCCGTTGGATTCGTGCGCCGCGCCCAGTAGTTGACGATCGCACCTTCGGGAAAAGTCGCTACGGTGGCTTCCGCTGGAAGGCCGCGGAGCATGTCGAGCAACTGATTCAAGACCGGCCCCGTCGCGGCTGTGTCGGTATTGTAGGTCTTCATCTCATCGGCGCCAGAGGCAACCAGCAAGGTCTTGCGCGGCACGTTGGCCGACGACATCAAAACGAAGCCCAGCAGATCGGCAACGACGAGCGCTTTGGCCACGCGCCGGAAATGCGGCCCTCCCCGCCAACGACGGCAAACGATCGCCGGTGCATGATGGATCAACGCCGCGACAGCCAGCACGGTGGCCGGCATCGCCAGCACGAACCCGTAGTGAATGATGCGCGGAACCAGCGCCATTTTGGCCAATAGCAACAGCGCGAACACGGCAAACGTCGCCAGCGCGGCCAGGTCCCGGAGCAACGTCGGATCGCGTCTGGCGCGCCATGCCGCGCGGCTGTAACCGTAAACCATCAGCAGGGCCGCAAGCAACAGCGGTCCGCCTTCGAGCAACAGGGGGAATCCGCGGCCGCGCAGCGCCGCCACGCAACCGAAGAGCACGGCGATGATCGCCCAAGTTGCTTTCGATTTAGCGGCCGTTGTCTGTTGGTAGTCGTAAAAGGCGAGAATGGCCAGGATCAGCCCCGTCGCAAGCAGCGAGAGGGCCATCGCCGCGATGTGTCGCAGTGGCGCGTCGAAACCCGACATTGGCCGATAGAGTTCTCCCACATCGCTTGTGAGCACCCAGCGCCACGTTCCGCACACGCCCAGCCACGCATCGGCCCAAGGCATATGTTGGGCCAGGCCGATGGAGAACAGCAACGGCGCGACCAGCGCCGCGAGCACCAGGACGCTCAGTCCGGCAATCAGCTCGCGTTTCGTGGGCCGATGCGCGATGGCTTGCCAGAGGACGGCGGCGCACGCCGCGCCGCTCGCCGCGAGAAACACTTCGGCTTTGGTCAGGAAGACCAGCCCCAGCAACAGACCACCCAGCGCCAACCGCGCCATGCGCCAACGCGCGCCGCCGCCGAGCGCGAGCATCATCAACAAACTCAGCAGCAACCCGTGGGTGATATCGTGCGAATAGGGTGTGATGTAGTTGTAGTTGCCATCGCTCAACAAATGCGAAAAGGCGAAGCCGGCGAGCAGCACGAGTGTGGCTAACGTGGCGGCGAATTGTCGCGTGCCGCGATGCAGCAACACGTAAACCGCCACGGCCGTGAGCGCCGTGAGAAACAGATTCGCCCAAACGAGCGTCGAAAACGAAGCGCCGCAAAGCCGGAACAGGCCGGCATTGAAAGTGGGTGAGAGCGGTCCGTTGAAATAGGCGAGGTCGCGGTAAAGCACGTCGCCTTCGCTCAACCGCCACGGCACGTAAAGCTCGCGGCCGAAGTCGATCAACGGATCGGCCCAACGTCGCCATGTCCAAACGGCGAGTCCTACGAAGGCGGCGGCTACAATCGCCGGCCCGGCCCATTGACGTCGGGGGGCGAATTTCGCGGTGGCGCGGTCGGTAGACATTTTTGCGGCAACGCCGGGAATCGTAACTTCCGCCGGCAATACGTCGAGCGAACGGATATTGAAACCG
The DNA here is from genome assembly GCA_020427265.1 of Planctomycetales bacterium. Taxonomy (GTDB): domain Bacteria; phylum Planctomycetota; class Planctomycetia; order Pirellulales; family JAGQOS01; genus JAGQOS01. The sequence goes on along the minus strand of JAGQOS010000594.1, from coordinate 233 downwards.
TTGCATGCCGGCAGCCCCCAGGCGCTAAATACGGGTGCGTTGTCACAACTTAGGCGCGACCCCCGTGTCTTCGCAAACCGCCTAACCCACCCATTCCTTAGGACGCATCGCCCGAAACTCGCCGGAAATGGCAATTCTGACCATCGGCTCGGAAATTTTACACAGGTATTACACAACGAGTACAAGCTGGTGACACCCGATTTCGGCCGCTCGGTTAGAATTCGGCAGCCGAG
>JAGQOS010000593.1 GCA_020427265.1 Planctomycetales bacterium | reverse complement strand
TGGCGGAACTGAGCGCGGAACTTCGCAAGCTTAATCTCGCCAGCCAGGATTCGCGACGTACTCGCTAGTACGAGCGTCTGCGATTCATCGATGCCGAAAAAAACGAAGGGAGCGAGCCGCGCGCCTGCAGCTCGCTCCCTTTTTTATGACATCGGTGTTCTGTTACGACTTACCAGCTCCAACGCCGGTTGCGGCGCAGGCGAATGCCACCGTGTGCGGTCGAAGACTTTTGGGCTCGGCGCCGTGTACCGTTGGGCGCTTTGGGCCGGGCGAAGTTTTCGCGAACGCGTACGCGCGGGCTCTTGTTTACTTGAAATTCTTGTTCGGTGGTTTCGACGTCGTAACAGACCATTAGCCATGCTCCAGGAAATAAACAGGATGAAATTGGGGTAACGCTTGCGGGGTGGTGGTCGCACATCGCCCCGCATGGCGGCAGATAAAAGCAACCAGCGTGCCAGCCGGCCGGGTTTGCTCGGTCACTCGACAAAGTCGGCTCATCGGCGGCGCTTCTCGGCGAAATCTGTAGCTAAACCGTTGGAAAAAAGTCCGCGGTCCGACCGGCAACCTGGTTCGCTTGCAAGCCGGGCTCACTAAAGCGGTGACTGCCGCTTAAACCTTTGTAGAAAGGCGACTTACGCGCGCCGATCGCGGCAGATCGCCACGGCGCTCGCCGCTGCGCAAGGCTGTAAGTGTCTGTGGCAAAATGGTTTGCGCACGATTCACAGTTTTGGTGACGTCGATTCACCAAAATTGTGAAACCCGCTGGGATGCAGTTCGAGCGTAGAGCGATCGCCAGGGCATCGGCCAGCGAAGCAGATTCAAGCGTTTAAGAGGTTCGATGACTCTTGCGGCAGCTCGCGACCACCGACGGCTCGTTTCCCAGGAAGCAAGTCGGACGATGGCAAGGGACGGTTGGGATCACAAATTTGCGGAAGAAATACCCGCGGGAGACCGTCAATACTGGCAATAAAGCTTGAGAATTCGAGTGATTCTTGAACTTGCCAGTGGCGACACGAGAGGGCCGATCATTTCGGCCGTTGTCGCAAGAGAAGTGCTATTAGCGTTTCCTTATGCCGGAATTCCACGGCCACGCAGGGCCAGGAGATGGAACTCATCGGCGTTCAAAGTGCTGGGATCATTCGCAAGGAATGGGGTGACGGGATTAGATGAGCTATCAATACGCAATCGGCGTGCCAAAACTCGCATCCGATTGGCAGTGCCACGACCGTCCCAATTTACAGAACTTGTAAAATCTGCAAATAAACTCAAGTTTTCTCGCCGAGATGCCGACGACTTCGGCCGAACGGGAATTGTTATTAGTGTTTATATGGTAAAGGCTTACGATATGCTCGGTGGAAAGAAGCGAGATTCGGCAGAGCAATGGCATGGGAATCGCTTTCTCATAGGGTCTCGCCGCGCGAAGGATCGCGCGACATTTCGACCGGTCAAGTGAGAGGGATTTCACGTGGACTTTTTTGCCAGCTCGTACGGCGTCGGTGGATCGACATCGCTACTCTGGGCCATGCTTGCCATGCATACGCTGGGCCTCGCCAGCGCCTTTCTCGTTCGGGCGGGCGAAGAGCGCCGTTGCCAGGTCGCCTTTCAGGGCCTGTTCCTCGTCAGTATGGCGTCCATCGGCATCGCGACCATGCTATCGCTCTGCTCGCAATCGGGCGGCTGGTATCTGTCGGGCGTGACCATGCCCGTGATGGTAGTTACCGCGGTTTTCCGGCCCCGTGAATCGGCTCAGGTGGCTTTCTGAGGCTCTGCTTCGCCAAGCTTTTCGTAGCCAACTCGGTGCGCCATCGCGATTTTTCGCTACGCCGGCCAACGAAAAAACCCGGCGCGCGAGTGTGTCGCACGCCGGGTCAATGTAGCAACTGAGTTGGGCAGAATCGCCGAATCAGGTGGTTTGCGCTTCCGAGTCGGTCGAATCCGAAGCATCGGCAGCCTTTTTCTCGGGCTTTTTGCCGTCGGCCGGGGCCGGCTTCTTCTCCGGTTTGCTGTGTTCCGGATGCTTGTGACCTTCGCCGTGGCCATGATGTCCATCGTGGCCATGGTGTCCGTCGCGCCCATGATGGTCGCCGTGGCCTTTGCCATTGCGACGGCAGTGCGGACAGTCGCCAGGCTTTCCGTGCGGAGGTCCATGGTGCGCATGATCCGGTCCGCCATGCGGCCGACCATGGTGGTCGCCGTGACGTGGCGGCGGGCCCTGACGTCGGTCACCATCGCGAGGCGGACCGAAATGCCCGTGCGGCGGTCCGGGAGGGCCGGCAAATCCGGGGCGGCCAGGGCCACCCTTGCCAAATCGCTCGCGCATCATTTCCATACGCTTCTTGTGTGCCTTTTCGAATTCTTCCTTCGAGATCGAGCCATCCTTGTCGGCGTCGATCATTTCGAAGATCTTCTCGGCCGACGGCGGACCCGGTGGCCGGCCAGGACGACCTTCACGCCCTTTTTCACCTTCTTTTGGCCCGTCAGCATAGGCCATGGCCCCGCAGATTACGGCGGCGGAGGCCAAAGCCCCGCAAGCGCCCCAGAATCCCAATCCTCTACGCATTTTGTTTCCTCC
>JAGQOS010000592.1 GCA_020427265.1 Planctomycetales bacterium | reverse complement strand
AGATACAGGTTTCTTCATGCCTCCTGCGAAGAAGTGGCTTTCCAAGCTCAATCCGGAAACACCTGTCGGGCAGGCTGCGCAATGGGTGATGGGCGAGCGTCTTCTTGCCGTCGGGCACTACGTGCCGCTGGCGGCACTGCGCTCGGGCGACGACGTGGAATATGTGCATCAACTGCGCGTTTGGACGCGCCGCGCCGCAACAGCTTGGACTGTTTTTTGCGAACAGTTGCCACCCAAACGAGTCGATTGGTTGAAAAAACAACTGGATCGATGCCGTCGAGCGGCCGGACCGGCGCGTGACGATGACGTGCTGCTGATGCACCTGCGAAAGCAATTTCGCGAGACGGGCGATAAATCGCTCAAAGTCCTTCTATCGCAACTGGCCGAACATCGCCGCGAAACGCAACGACCGCTGGAAAAGCTGCTGTTCCGTTGGAAGAAGAAAGACGTGTTCGCGCGCTGCGAACGCCTGGTTGGAAAAACGCGCTGGCGCGGGAAAAATCACGAACCCGGGTTTGCCATGTTCGCCAGGCCGCAACTGCTCGAAGCCAGCGATCATTTTTTTACGGCCGCCGCGGGTGATTTGAGCGACGCCCAGCGCTTGCATGCGCTGCGGATTGCCGGCAAACGGCTGCGCTACGCGATCGAGATCTTCGCGCCGGCGTTCCCATCCTCGCTGCGCCAGTGCGTTTACCCGCAAGTCGAGCAGTTGCAGGGGTTGCTGGGCGCTGTGAACGATCATGCTGTCGCCCAGCAGCGGTTTCTCGCCTGGCGCGAGCAAACCACGAAGACGTCCGTCCAACGAACGCTCGGGCAGTTGGTCGCGCAAGAGCAGGGTCAGTTCGCCGCCAGCCGCCGCGAATTCTTCCAATGGTGGACGGAATCGCGCTGTCGGGCGATGCGAAAAAAGATTGCGGCCTGCACGCAAAGCGAAAACGGACCCGCGACATACTCCGCATAGGGAAAACCGAGCCACGGCAATGCGTTAAACGAAATTCGCGCGATTTACTTCGCCTTGCGTAGCTTGGCCGCTTTCTGAGCCTTGCGTTCTTCCTGCATGGCTGCATAACCGACTTGGGTCAGCGAGTAACCGCCTTTGAACTTTTCGACGGAAACAAATCCTTTTTCACTCAATTGGCGAAGGGCCGAGTTGTGCGTGGCCAGTTGTGGACCGTTGAAACACACCATTTCGCCCGGTGTGCTAAGAAATTGACGAAAGATGTTCAATACGCGTCGTTCTGCAGTGGAAAGCAAGATTCTTCTCCAAGAGGGTGATCTAACACTCGCGCTTCAGTAGGGATTGTACCAAATTTCCCCACCGTGCGACAGAACCTCGCCCAGGCGAAATTGGCAAGAAATTCGCGTTTCCTCCGTGAAGAAACGCCTTGTTTCTGAAGAGGTAAATAGATCTCACTAATGGAGCTAGGGCGCATTCCATGCTTGCTAGCTACGGCTAACCGCTATGGAATGCGCCCCTGTCGTTCGACTCGGTGTTCTTGGCGTCGACGGCGATTCGTTCTTCCAGCTTCCCACGAGAGCGCGAAACGGCCGCACCGCGGGCTCGTCAAAGCGAATCGCCGGCGTCGAACGCCCCAGCGCGCGTGTCGTTGGCCTGTTCGGAACTCTCCCCATCGACCGTATTCGCCAGGTCGGCGCACAAGGCATCGACTGCGCGAGAGAAGTTCACGTTGTGCGCCGCGGCGGCCCGTTGGACCGACAGCATTTCGGCCGCTGCCAATCGCGTTGTGATTTCCGGCGCTCGCGATTCCCGTTGCGATGGCGCGGCGGTGTTGCGGAAGTACGAATCCGCCATCGCCGCGGTTTGGCTAGAGCGTGTTTCAAAACTCATCAGCCGTCGGCCGCTCGCCCACAGTTCTTGCTTCAGGCCCGCCGCTGGCTCGCCGCGGCTAATCGTTATGAAATACAATGGAGTCGGCCTGGCGTCGATCCCGGGCAAACTCTCGACGGGCGGCGGCGGCAACGGCGCGGGAAGGTTGGGGATTTGCGTTTGTTCAAGGCCGACCGCTTTGCGGGCGACGTACGAAGCGTCGAGCGCCGAGAGTGTGCCGTCACCGGTGATATCGCCGATTAGAATCGGATCGATCGTGGGGAAATTCTGAAAGCGCTGGTCGATGCCAACGGCGGCGCGCGCGATGAACGAGGCGTCGAGCGCGCTATACGTTCCATCGCCCGAGGCGTCGCCAAAGTACGACACGACGAGCGCCCGGGTCAGCACGTCGACGGGCAGCGAACCGGCGTTGAGCAGCGCGTCGCTCAGCACGAGCGGCGTGGCGAACGATTCCGCGCCAACATCGAGCATCGCGGCTTCGAGAATGGCGAGATCGGCCGGCCCGGCCGGCAGCGCGGGGCCACTGCCGGAAATGACGGCCACACCCGGTGTCGAGAGATCGGCCTGCGCGGTCCAACCGGGCGGCAGATCGGCGCCGGCGACCGCGCCCGAGATATTCAACTTGGCGGCATCGTAATTCAACGCCACGGAAAATTCCGTGACCCCTTCGGCGTTGTCGATCGACAGCGGAATACCGCCGCGGCCAGCAATATCGACTGTTTGCCGCGGCCCTCGCACCACGTTG
>JAGQOS010000591.1 GCA_020427265.1 Planctomycetales bacterium | reverse complement strand
TGTAGGGATCGAGCGTGAAAAGCCGCGAGATCTCTTCGACGTAGCATCCCCACTCGCTTCATGGTAGACAACTCGGACAGAAAAGTATGCGCTAGTCGACGACCGGCTCAATCACATTCGCCTCGAAGGTCATCGTTTCCGCTTTGGCGCTATTATAGCGGAAGGGCGGAACTTCGCCACGCGGAAAGAGGCGATTCGCGCGCAGCGTCACCTCCAGGGCCTGGTGAAAACGGATCGGGCTGCGGTCGATGTCGCGAATCTCGTTTTGCTCAACCAGAATCAGCGAACTACCTTCGTCCATGAATATGCCGTTGCTCTCTGCTCGCCCCTGATTAGCGGGGATCGCGAAGATTTTATTGGCCCGCAGCACGGTGCCCGGCTGGCGGCCGAGCGTGTAGATTCCGCCCCCGTCGGAGAGCACTTGCAGACAATCGTGGATGGTGTTCCCCTCCAGCACGTTTCGCCGGCACGCGGTCACGCTCGTGTTCCAACTCCAGCCTAGCGAAATCCCGGTATAGGGCAGATCATGGATGCGGCAATTCGCCACCCGAATATCTTGGGAAATGCCGATCCAAATACCGATAGCGCCCGAGAACAAACGGCCACAGTCGCGGATGTGGCAATTCTCCACGACATTGCCTCGACAAACGAGCAGGAACGCCGAGTCGTCGGCCAACGGCTCGCCGCCGGCGCGGCGAGTAAACGTTTCACCGATCATGAGGCCGTTGCCGGCCACATCGGCAACCGTGCAACCTTCGATCCGATTGTTACGGCACGATTGGCGCAGGTGCAATCCGCAACCGCCCAGATGCAAAAACTGGCAGTTACGAATTTCGCAGCCTTCCACCACGTCGGCCGTGATCGCCGCCGGCATCATGCCGCGTGTCGGGCTGCTTTTCTCGGCGCTGCGGTCTTCGTGAAAGCAGGCCTGCCCGGCCGCATAGCCGCCCGGCGGCAAGTTCCAGGCGCAATGGGCGAAGGTCAGGCCTTCGAAATGAATCCCGCGGACCGGATGGTCGGCGTCGCCATCGCCTTCGAGTTTCATGAGGCTCGCTAGCCGAGGCACAATCGCGACGGCGTCGACGGGCGTCTCGCCCGATCGCGGCAGGTAGCGAATCACACGCCGCGCGGCGTCGAAATACCATTCACCCGGCGCGTCGAGAAACGTGGCGGAATCTTCGACAAAAAAACGCGGATGCGGCTCGAAGTGATCGATTGCGTAGTGGCGAGCAGCGCAACCGATCGGCTGAGTCATCGTCAATCGACGCGCCGCTGTATCGACGTTGGCGATGCGAATGCGCGACGTCGACCAGTCGTGCAGAAAAACCAACTCGCTGCCAGCCGCCGCGGCGAGCGCCTGCGCGTCGGCGGCGCTCGCCGTGAAGTTGGTGCGTCGATCCTCGCCCGATTCTTCCACGCGCAGGTAGCCTTCGTTTGGAAATCGCGCCCGAGTAGCGCGCTGATCGGCAACGAATAACTCGCGTACGAACGCCGGCCCCTCCTGGTCGGCTGGCAGCGACGCTTCCCAGCAATCGCCGTCCACTCGCCAAGGCGATAGAGCAACTCCACCGCTGAGAACGACGGTGGCGTTCGGCGCGGCGCGTAAGGTAAGGGTCGCCGGCGCCGGCGGGGAATCGTCTTGTCCAAACTCCAGAGTTTGTTCGAGAAAATAGGTTCCGGCGGCAAACTCGACGACCAGCGAACCGCTGCCCCCGGCAGCCAAACGCTCCCGCACCAGGTCCAGTGCGCGTTGGGGTGTTCGCACGGGTCGGTCGGCCGTGCCGGGCTGCGGATCGTCACCGTCGGGGGCGACATGAATGATCGTTGCGTCCGCTGTCGCGATCGCAGCCGGCTCGTCGGCGTGCGCGGCGAAGGCGGCCCCTACGAAGGTAATCATGACGGCAAGAATCTGGGAAGACGTGCACATGGGTGAGGAATTCCTAGGCAAGGTTTCATCGGCGGGAATGTTTTACAGGCGGGAACGAAAGAGGATCGCCGGCAACGGGCTTGCGCCGCCACGGGCGATTATAGCTCGCGGCAGCGCGTAATACGATGCAAGCGCCGTTGCCTCCCGCCAATCGACACTTGAACGCAGCGATTTGCTTCACCGCCGAGCGATCGATTACAATCGGCCCGTCGATTCAAGCGGAATCGCCTCGAACAACCTCTGACAGATCGACGAAATTTGATCCAACCCATGCCTTCCCGATCTATCCCGCCTACGAGGAGACAACCATGCTGCACTGCCGCCGACCGAATCTCACCCGACACGGGTTCGCGCTCGCCATGCTGCTTGCGCACAGTGCGCTGATCGCGCCTTCGTTGCGAGGAGCCGAGAAGCCTCGCGTGCTGCTGCTTGGCGATTCGATTTCCATCGGCTACACGCCGTACGTTCAGAAAATGCTGGCCGACGAAGCCGTCGTTCTGCGTCCGACGCGCGGCAAAGGCGCCGAGAACTGCCAGGGCACAAACTACGGAGCGATGGAAGTCGACCGTTGGCTCCAGATCGACGGCGGCCATTGGGATGTCATCCACTTCAACTTCGGCCTGCACGACCTGAAACACGTCGACGCCGCCTCGGGCAAGAACTCCAACGACGCGAACGATCCACATCAGGCCAATCCCGACAAGTACGAGCAG
>JAGQOS010000590.1 GCA_020427265.1 Planctomycetales bacterium | reverse complement strand
GATGTCTTCCAGCACGTATTGATCATTCTCGACGCCCACGATTTCCGACACCTGAGTTACGCGTCGCGGTCCGCCGGCCAGCCGCGCGGCGTGGACAATGACGCGGATTCCCGAGGCGATGTACTGGCGTACGACCGAGATCGGTAATTCGAAGCCGCTCATGGCGACCATCATTTCGAGCCGCGCCAGCGCATCGCGAGCGCTGTTCGCGTGAATGGTCGTCAGCGAACCTTCATGCCCCGTGTTCATGGCCTGAAGCATATCCCACACTTCGGCGCCGCGAACTTCGCCCACAATGATGCGATCGGGACGCATGCGTAAACTGTTGCGTACGAGATCCCGTTGTGTAATCTCGCCTTTTCCTTCCGTATTGGCCGGCCTTGTTTCCAACCGCACACGATGCTTGCTCTGCAAGAGGAGTTCGGCCGAGTCTTCAATCGTTACGAGTCGCTCCGTGGCGGGAATCGAAGCGCTGAGCGCGTTGAGCATCGTGGTTTTTCCCGCGCCGGTGCCTCCGGAGATCAGGCAGCCAAGTCGGGCGCGGACAACGGCATCGAGCAGCGAGGCCATTTCAGGCAGCAACGAGCCGTTGGCTAACAGATTGTCCATCTTCAAGGGTTGGCGTCCGAAACGGCGAATCGACATCGAAGGACCGTCGAGCGACAAGGGGGGCACGATGGCGTTCACGCGCGAGCCGTCTTCCAGGCGCGCATCGACCATCGGGCTGACTTCGTCGATCCGGCGTCCGAGGCGGCCGACGATGCGCTGAATGATACGCATCAAATGTTCTTCGTCGGCGAACATCACTTCGGTCAATTCCAGCCGGCCCTTGCGCTCGACGTAAACGGTATACGGGTCGTTCACCAGCACGTCGGTTACTTCCGGATCGGCCATGAGACGCTCGAGCGGTCCGAGGCCGAAGACCTCGTCGAGCAACTCTTCGACCAGTCGTTCGCGGTCGAGTTGCGAAAGCAATTCGCTGCGTCCCTGGCTCGCTTTGTCGGCCAGCGAACGAATGTAGTCCCACAACTGCTGGCGATCGATACGCCCAAGCTTGGTCAAATCGAGCGAGACGACAAGCTGCTGATGGATTGTCGCCTTGAGTTGCTGGAATTGCTGCTCGAGCGCATCGACATGCTCAGGCAGGGCCTTCTGGTCGTTCTTGAATTTGAGTCCGCCGCTACGAATCATGCGTTCACCGGTTGTTCAAGTTCTTTCGCTAGCGACTTCGCCAAGGCAGCTAAGTTGCGCACAATTCGTCCGCCCGATGACAACTGCGACAGTAACACGCCGCGGTTAACCGAGCGATTTACGCGGCGCGGATCATCGGCCACAAAATGGAAGATGGGCAGGCCCATACTGGTTTCGATTTGTTTCGATTCGAGTTGGCCGGGTTGCCCCCAACGGTTGACCACCAGGCGGAGCCGCTCTCTGGCGATTCCTTCTTCGGTAAGTTTGGCCAAGGTGGTCTGAGCGCGGCGTACCGAGGGAACGTCGGGCCGGACGACGAGCAGTATGGCATCGGAAAGACGCATCGCCTCGATCTCTTCGTTTTCCAATGCGCCATCGAGACGCAAGATCGACCAATCGAACGCGACGCGAGCCAGCACGGCAATTCGCCGTACGGCATCGGCATGAAATTCGGCCGCACAGTTCTGGGCAACATCTGCGGCCAAGATCTGGAGACCGCATTCGTGCCGATGAAAGCTCGTTTCCAGGCTTTGCAGATCCAAGCCTTTCCAGCGGCTGCACACTTCGCCCAGCCAATGTTGCGGTTGGAAATCGACCGCGAGGGCGAGCTTTCCGGCGGCGCGCGACATTTCGATCAACCCGGTCGATTCTGACTTTCGCCCCGCTAGCGATGCGGCAAAGTTGAGTGCGACTGTTGTCGCGCCGCTTCCATCGGTCGGCGCAACGACGCTAATGACCCGCCCGCGCCGACGAGCTTTTCCACCCTGGCCACTGAGGCGATCGAGGGCTTCGTCGAGGCCGGCGCGCAGATTTAATTCGTCTACATATTCGGCCACACCAGCCTGGCGGGCATCGCTACCTATGCTCATGGGTCCTACCGCCATTATCGGCGCCATTGTAAGTGAAGTGGCCTCGCGCACGGCTCGCCAGTCGAGTTGTGCGGCGGCATCGGTCTTGAGTACCACCAGGTCTGCATCGCGCTGCGCCAGCCGTACGGGAAGATCCTGAAACGACACGCAATCTTCGGCCGTGCAACTTAAACCCGCGCCGAGTAGCGCCTGGCGAAAGTCGCGAAGATTCGATCCGTTGTTATGAGCCAACAAGACGCGCATGGTGAGATTAGTAAACAGCTTGTGAGTAGACTCGTTGACGTTGAATCGGCGCCCTAGCGCGTTCGGACTACTTTTCCGATCCATGGATTGGGCGATTGCCCAGTGCGAGCCAAAGCCGTGGCGGTTTGCATCAGGGTAGGCTGAACGATGAGGATCAGCGTTCCGTTCATTTCAGTATAACAGTCGACGACGCGGCCTGCAGCAAACTGGCGGACACGTAAGCCCGAAGAACCGTCGTTCGCCGAGAGGATTTCACCCAGCGGAAATACCCGCTTTTGCCCGCGCACCAGGCGAAATGCCCGGCTGGCGGCGGCAAGTAGTGCTTCGTCGGGTTCCGTTGGCTGGGG
>JAGQOS010000058.1 GCA_020427265.1 Planctomycetales bacterium | reverse complement strand
TCCCGGGTTGCTCTACGTTCCTGGCAAGACGGCCCTGACCAAGCTGCGTCATAAAGACGAGATCTATCGTGTTTGCTCACACTTTCACTTTACGCCTCGAGCGCACGAGATTTCGGGCGAAATGCTTGCCACCGCCATCCTGGCATCTGGTCTGCTGGAGCGGTAGACGAGCACTCCTACTGCGCCGGCCAGTCCAACTTGGCCCAGAAGGGATGTTGCCGGTCGCCACGCGTCCGAACGTCTTCGAGCAAAACTTCCAGGTCGGGTTCGATAAACGGCTCGCGACCGTTCAGCCGACGGTTGTTGAAAGATACTTCCACTCGCGCGTTGAAGTCGATCAGTTCGGGTGTGAGCCAGATTGTCGCCCGCGCCGCACCAGCCTTCACGTAGATCGATGTCTCATGAATCTTACAACTGACTGAAGAGGCTCGCACGCCGCGCGGAGGCGGCCAACTTCCGGGGTGCACAATCGAGCGATCGGGGAACTCATCGAGTTCAACCCACCAGAAGTAGTTATCCCAAGGTCTTAATGTCGCGCAGTCGAATTCCTTGGGAAAGAAGTTGCGACGACGACGGTTCATCCAGTCGAAGACACGTTGAACTTCGTCATAGAAGTGCTCGTGGCCGCGCCCCAGGAACTCGACGACCGTGCAGTCGAAACCTCGGCGAAGGTAGCGGTCCAGCTCGCGCGCATTGCGCGAAATTTTGTCGCCGTCCATCTCACCCGCCACAACGTAGAGCGGCACTTGTGCCGCGTTCTCCCAATAATGGGCGCAGTATCGATCGGCTACGGCGACAATCGGAATGACGCCAGCCCATAGGTCGGGGTGCGCTAAGCCGATGTCCCACACGGCGTCGCCGCCGATACTGTGGCCCGTCAGGAAGACCCGGTCGCTATCGATGGAAAAACGTCGCATGGCGTCGCGCAAGCCGCCGAGAACCGCGTGGTGCTCGCGGGCCGAATACTCGTAGCTGGTTTGATTCTCGCGCTGCCAGTCGATTGCGATGACGATATAGCCGAATCGCGTAGCCTGGCCCAGCCTCCTGCCTTCAACTTCGGCCCCTGCAAACCAATCGATCTGCTGTTCGGCGGTCGTTCCGGCCCCATTGAGTGTAACAATCGTTGGGTAGAGCCGGTGCGGATCGTACTCGGGTGGTAGCTGTACGTAGTAGCGCGGGTCCAAATCACCGCCGATACCGGGGATTTCGTATTGTAGTAGTCCGGCCGTTTTCGGATCCTTTTTCTCGTCTTCGATCGGTGGATTCATGTTGGCCAACAGTTTGGCGATTTGCGCGGGTGATGCGCCTTCTTGTGATTTGATCTCATCGAGCAATTCGCGCCGGCGACCCACGAGACGCTCGCGGAGGTATTCGAGCACCAGATTGCGCACGTCGTAAATTGAAAGCGTTACGATCAGGTTTTCCGAGGCATCGTTCGCGCCCAACAGCCAGCCGCTGATTCCAAGCGAAAGCTTTTGCCCCGGCGACAGCGTTGCATCGTCGGCCAGTCGCAGTAGCGTGGCCATGCGATCGAGCGTGTTGTAGTTCATTTCGGCCACAATTTCGTCACGTGCAACACGCGCCCTTTCTGCCAAGGCACGGTCCTCGAGCGCTTGGAGGTTTTCGTCCAGCAGCGCGACAACCTGCTCGCCGCGCGCCCGCTCTTCGTCGTACTGTCGCTGAATTTCGCGTACGCTTTGCAGCGTTTCACCGGCTACGTCGTCGGCCGGAAATTGTGCCAACAGTGCTTCGACCGTCCGGTGTTGGCCAGCATCGCGTCGCAGCTCCAACTCGTCGAGTAGTCGCCGCGCAGCCAACTGACGCAAAACCCGCAATTGTGTTTCGAATTCTTTCTTGTCGGGAAATTTCTCCACGAGCTGCTCAAGTTCCAGACGTGCATCTCGATAGCGCTCAGCCTGAATGTAAAGTCGTACGGCTTGCAATCGCGCCGAAGGATCGTTCACTTGGTAGTTCTGTGCGATTATCTTGGCCAGTGTCTCGCGAGGAATCGAACTTGTTGCGATTCGCATCTCCCAAACATACGGCGTGTAAGGTCGACGGCCCTGTAGCCCCTCGACCTTGGTCCACACCGGCGTGATCTCGGTAATTCCCTGCACGATGTTGATTGGATCGGGACTGCCTTGCATGCTGAAGATCCGCCGTCCGTAGTCATCAAAGGGCGTGATCTTTAGAATGGGACCAACCGAACCGATCTTCAGGCCCGCGGTCGCGGCGTTCTGTCGCACAAGAATCCGTTCCTGTGGCGGGTTAGCCGCCTCGTTCACTTCGCGGATCCGCCGCTTGGATACAAACGTTCGTCGCAGCCCGTCGTCGACGATTAGAATCGGCTGCACGTCGACCGCGCCTGGCTGTTTGGCAGGCTGACTGGGATCTTCGGCCACACCGGCACACATGCCAAGTAGGCCCACAAGCTCGCGGCCGTCCTGCATCGTGATTTTCGCGGCCTGAGCAAATTCAAGCGGGGCGAACACGGCGAAAAGAAGAAGCAGCGAGCGAAGTTTCATGAGTCCTTTTCGGGGCCAGCGAACTTGCGGGTCATGGCCATGGCACGGTGATGCCCAACTTTCGAGTATAAACGGTGATTCGCCACCCAAGGGCATTCGCGAATCATTGTATCGATTATTCACGCAAAACGTTGCCATTCGTGTGCTTCCGCCCATTGACACAGCCTGGGTAATGCGTTCAAATCTGGGGGAACTGAGTAGAATTTAACGATTTCATGCCCATCTCGCGCACCATCCTGGCGATACTTCTCGTTCTGGCCTTGCTCCTGCCGGTCACGCAGGGCGTGTTGTTTTGGGTGGCCAACCTGCTTGCGGGCATGGACGATACGTCGGGTGCAGCCTTCACTCAGAGGCTCAGTTTGGCAATCGGCGTATTCTGGATGCTCGATCTCATCGTGCTCGTTTTGGCTATGGCAGTGAACTCGCTATCGCAGCGCGAACCACCGGGTTGAATTCGCCCCAGCCGTTAGGCGCTTCGCTAGAAGTTGGCCGGCATCTCTGTTAGCCTGGAATGTTGAGGTGCGCGGCGCTGCGGCCGCGCTCGCATTTGCCGCCAGTGCTCTGACGATACACCCATGTCGATCCGCTTCCAATGCAATCTTTGCGGCCGCGATCTTCGTGTTGCCGACGAAAAGGCCGGTCGCAAAGTCCGCTGTCCAGGGTGTCAGGAAGCGATTCGTGTGCCCATCGAAGACCCAGTTGCTGCGCCGCCCCCCGTTGCGCCCACGGCGCTCGGCGGTTCGCTACCGCCATGGCCGGAGGTACGGCCGGGCGACGAACCTTGCGACCAGCATCTCGCTGCACCGCCGGCTGACGAATCGGTTGCGCCGACCGAATTTGTCTCGCTCTCACGCAAGGCACTCTATGCGCAGGGCGTACTTATTGCCGCCGTTGCCCTGCTTGCCTTCTGTCTGGGTTACGCTGTAGGCGGTCGTGTTGCGCCGACTGATGCGACCGCCAACAATCCTGGCGATGGACCATTTCAACTCGACGGCACGCTCCGATTTTCTGCTGGTGGCGAAGAGAAAGTCGACGCTGGCGCGGTCATTGTCGTACTTCCGCGCGGTCCGTTGCCCGACGAGCGAATTCCGATCGATGGTCTTGGCCCCGATGCGACTTCGCCCCCGCAAGAGAGTGTCGGAGTGCGCGCTATCGAGTCGCTCGGCGGTAGTTACCGCCGTACCGATGGCCAGGGGCGATTCAATCTTTCGCTCTCAAAAGGTGGCGAGTACTACGTATTGTTGCTGTCGAAGAACGCGAAACGCTTGGGTGATGAAAACATATCGCCCGATGATCTCAGTTCGATCGCCAGCTACTTTCGCGATGCATCCGACTTGCTAGCGAAGCGGCGCTACGTATGGGAAAAGCTGCAAGTCGTTGCCGATAGTCGGCTTGACCATACTTTCTAAAAACGTTGTCACGCGAGGCAACGCGGCGATTCTCGAAATGCGTCAAGGACGGTTGGCGAGCCCTGTCCTTCACTTTTTCGCAGTTTCCTTACGCCTGACCGTCGAATCCGCTGCCCGTGTTGATCGACGGGCTGATTTGCGCAGCACTTTCCAACAATTGAACGGCGGTTTGCCCACTCTGCCGCGCTGCTTCGAGGGCCTTACCGGCGAGCGCAAACTGAATCTGTGTTTGCAGGGCGCTTTCTTGTGCGGCCAAGGTGGAACTGATTGCGGGATCGAGATTCGACACGACAGTTTTCCTGTAGAACGGGCACGGCTTGTCGGGAGGGCGGACTTCTCTTCTACTATCGACTGCCACCGCCCTTGCTCGCCACGCGCCGCTCAAAACGACAAGCTGTACCGATTGTGACGATTGGCCCACGCTGAAACCGGCCGGTTGGCGAGAAGCGGCTCGTGACCCAAGGAAGAAACTCGCCAGGAGCGGTCGCATTCCGGGCACGCGAGGCGAAGCGAGGAGACTTAATGCGAATATGTCGCCAAGTTTCACCTCAATCACAGAACAATTCTCTCGGCAACTGGCGTTTCCATGCCGCCAATCCGATGAATTCGTTCAGATCGAACGCTCGCGGTGAAAATTCCGCTTCGTACAGCAGTGGTGTTCACCGTAGATGGTCGGTTGGGTTGTTCGCCGGGGATGCGTTGGGTCATAATCACTGGTAAACAGCGATTTCGATAGGCGTAGGCTTGTCGAGTCATCCGTGTGCGAATCGGCTCCTGTGAGCCGTTGTTTCTTGTCAGGTTGTGTACCGTATGACGCAGGCGTTTGATCCCTATTACAAATGGTTGGCGATTCCGCCGTCTGAGCAGCCGCCGAATCATTACCGTTTGTTGGGCGTGCAGACATTCGAAGCCGATTTGGATGTCATCGCCACGGCGGCCGACAGGCAAATGACCCATGTGAAGTCGTTTGCCGGCGGCCCGCACGCCAGCAACACTCAGCGACTTCTCAATGAACTGGCAAAGGCCAAAATCTGCCTACTCAATCGTGAGCAGAAGGCGATCTACGACGCCGAGTTGGCTCGGAGCAACGCTCAGCATGCGACTGAAAACAGGAGCACGACCGGCGCGTGCGATGGATTGGCCCCGGTACAGACAAACAATCCACCCGTCCTCCCTGCTCGGCAAAAGCCGACGGTTGTCGCGCCACCACCATCGCCGGAAGATTCAAGCAGTGGTTTGGCTGCATCGGCAATGGCCAGCAAAGGAACGGGCCGTTCCAAGTTTTGGTCGCCAAGCATCAATCTGATTGGACATGTCGTTGCGCCGGTAGTGGGACTGACGATCGGTTACGGGATTCTCTGTTGGATGGGGCCGAAATACGATTTTCTCGGCTTGATGCCTCGCGATAATCCCAACGCATCCGTCGACGAGCCGATTGAAACGAAACCATCGCTGTTAGGCTCCGAACCGGAAACGCTTCCAGAGGTTTCGGTTTCAGACGACGAAGATGAAGTCGCCGAAGCGGAACGCTTACAAACAGAACGCGCCGAACAAGAACGCCAAAGGCAACACGAGTTGGCAGCGCTGAGAGAGGAAGAGCTACGGCGCAAGGAAGAAGAGGAACGCCGCGCTGCCGAAGCGGCAGAACGCCAGGCCGATGAGCAACGCGCTCGCATTGCCATGGAACAACGAAACGCCCTGCGATCCGCGCTCGCCGTGGCTGCAGCCGAGAATAATGTCGACCGATTTATTGAAACCATGAATGAGATGCAATCGCGGCAAATCCTGCCATCGGTTTCAGAACTAGCGCCCATGTTGATAAAAATGATGCATACGGCAGACGATCCGCAAGCAAAACGGCAGTTGCTTACCTGGGCGCTCGACATGGCGGAAGCAGAAGACGAGTTGGGTAACGCAAAGTTGGCCGGTCATTTGGCCGAGTCGGCTCTCAAGGCTGCGAGAAAGGCGCAGTTCGTAGATCTTGATCGTCGCGCCACGCTGTTGCTCATTGCAGATTGATGACCACTTCCTGGAGTTTGTCCTAACTGACGGCGTTCTAACACTCTTGAGCAAGCGTCAGATTCGGTCCAGCCGAGACTTCTTGCGACGCCGTTTCTCTTGGCAAGCCTGGCAGATACCACTGATAATCAACCGATGGCTGCCTACTCGGAACCCGTGCTCCCGGGCTACAGCGTCGCGAATGGCTTCTAACTGCTCGCTATGAAACTCGATCAGGTCGTTGCATTCCGTGCAATGTAGATGGTCGTGACTGGGATAACCGTAGTCATGCTCGTAGACAGACCGGCCGCCGAGCACCATCTTGCGCAACAGACCTGCTTCAACAAGTTCGGCGAGTCCGCGGTAAACCGTGGGACGACTTACCGTGCGCGAGCCGACACGCTCAGCCAGCAAGGCCAGCAGATCGTCGGCGTCGAAATGATCGTGATGCGAAAAGACCTGTTCGATCAGAATGCGACGCTGCTGCGTGAAACGCTTTCCTTTGCTCTGCAAATATTCTTCGAATCGCTCCAGGGGCGTTGAAGCGACCTGGACGGAACCGAGTGAAAATTCATTGCTCATGGTGGAGAAAAACAGCGAATCGGAGTGTGCGGAAACGGCGAAGACAAGACACAGCGTTCCGCGCAATCGGCGTTCGAACGCACATCCTCCAATTCTAAAATAGCCGCATCGAGCGATCAAGCCACGCGTGGGCTTCCAGCAGGGCACGCAGGTGTCCACGGTTACTTGTGCGAACTCGTATCGCTCAGTGGGCAGAGAATGCCCATCTGCATGGCCTAGGCGATTTCATCCAGCAGGGCGTCGAGCGCCGCGCTCAGTCGACCTTCGGTTTCATACGTGCCATTAGCGATCGCCTGGCGAATTTGGCTGACACGATCTTCGCGTATGTCCGGCACGTCGCCCAGGCTCAGGGCCAGTTGGGCGGCTTCGGAAATTTCGAGTTGGTCGCCGCCGGATACCGACGACGGACGCGGTGGATTTGCAGCAGCGCGGTTGGCGTGCGGTGCATTGATGGACTGGGCACCATGAAGATGCGAAGGACCAAAAACTTGCATGTTGATTCTCCCCCCGGAAGAATTCAAACCGCGGCTCGTGTTGGCCACGCGCGGGCGAAGTCGCTCGCATGCGGGTTTGAATGTCTCGCAGGCTGAAAAACGAAGACTGCCGGATGACAGGACCGCGCGCTTTGGATGTGCGCCGTCCTCCAACTATACGTCATGGCTCGTACCGCTGGCGTCGCAATCCGTGTCGTAGATGAGTTCGACTTCGCGCGTCGCGAATGCGTAGCACCTCTAACATCGGACTTGGCGGCGAGCATGTTTGAGCCGCTCGAGAAAACACCTCCTTGTGCGTATTGAGTTGTCGTCTTTCTCTGTAACGACTTTACCGAATTAAATCCTTGCGACATCGCCCAGCCGATTGCCAGGTGTTGCCAATTGACTCCGGCGTTGAGTGAGCGAAATCGGCGGGCGATATTTCGCATCGCCGAATGTTTACCTTACGCAACATCTGTTCAGGTGGTTCGGTCCGTCGCGATTTTTTCGTTGGGGCGGGATTATAGGAAGCAGCCGAAAACCAGGCAAGATGGCTTAAACGGCCAGCGCGGCAGCAATTGCTAGCTGCGACAGCAGCGGGCGTCTGGGCAAGATTTCCGCGATTCCGAGCACTTTTCGATGCAAGGCAGCGCCCAACGCATCCGTCGCCAGTGTCGTATCGGCCCCGTAATTTTGGCCGAAGATTTGTAGATTCCGCGAAACCTTTACCGCTGCTAGCGGTTCTTTATCATAGCGGGGCAATCGACTGTTGTAGCCGATGCAATTTAGTGCAAACCATCGAGTTCGGAGTAGCAAACGATGAGAAGTCATTGGGTAACAGGATTGGCGGTCGGGCTGATAATTTCGGGAGTATCGTTCTCGTTCGCCGGTGACAGCTCGAAGGCGAGTGAGTCGCTCTTCGGCAAACTCGACGCAAACTCGGATGGGAAACTGACGGCCGAAGAAGCACCTGAACAGCATCGCAGGCTTTTCGAGCGGCTCTTGAGCCAACACGATGAAAATGGAGACGGTTCACTTTCGGTCGACGAGTTCCAGGCTGGCACACAGTCGCGCCGCGGCCAGCGGTCATTGGAACGCAAGATGCCGGCAGGCCAACCGCTCGAACGTGTGAAGATGATGCTGAAGCGACTCGACGCCAATGGCGATCAGACGGTCGAGAAAAGCGAAGTTCCCGAGGTTGCCAGGCCGTTCTTCGAACGCCTACTGAATCAGGTCGATGAGAACGGCGATGGGGCGTTGGGGCGCGAAGAATTCGAAGCGCAGGCCAGCCAAATCGCCAAATTTGTCGAACAGTCCAGTGCCCAGATCGAGGGACGCCCGCAACCTGAAATGATTTTTGCTCGGCTCGACCAAGACAAAAATGGTTCAGTCGAGGAAGCGGAAGTGCCACAGGAACATCGTGAACGATTCCAAATTCTGCGTGAACGTGCCGACAAGAACGCCGACGGTGCACTATCGCGCGACGAATTCGTCGCTGGCTTTGGCCAACTCGCACGCGGCCCTCAGGGCGCGGGCAAAGGTCAGGGTGGCCGAGACGGCAAGGGCCCAGGGACACAAGGCGCAGGTCGCGGTCCCGGCAAAGGGCCGGAAATCGGTCGCGGTTCGCAGGGCGGTCCTGGTGGAGGGCGGGACTTTGTCGAGGGAATGATGCGGCGTCTCAAGGAACTCGACACAAACGGTGACGAGAAGATCAGCCGCGACGAAGCGGAAAAAGCCGAGCGTCTGAAGCCACATTTCGACGAGATCGACGCCAATTCGGATGATTACCTGGATCGCGACGAGGTCAAGAAGCATATCGCGGCGATGGCCGAGCGTTTTCGAGCGGGTCGTGGTCCGCAGGGTGGTCCGGGCGGCCCTGGTCGGTTCGCCCAGGCTATGATGGAGCGTCTCAAGCAACTTGATACCAACGGCGACGAAAAGATTAGCCGCGACGAAGCCAGCAAGGCGGAACGCTTGAAGGAGCACTTCGACAAGATTGACGCCAATGGCGATGGGAATCTCGACAAGGCCGAAATCAAGTCGCATATGGAACAGATGATGAAGCAGTTCCAGAGTCGGCGGCCGGAAGGTGCACCTGGCGAGCGCGGCGGCGCCAAGGGCCGAGAGGGCCGGCCACCCCGCGACAACGGCAAACCGGTACAGTAACCCAAGTGGAACGCAACTCCGGCGGGAAAATCTGCTGGTCGGTCGGGTAAACATAAGAGGGACGCTGCCCTCCGGCGATCAAAGCGGCTGAGCCGCAAACGATCCGGAGAGGGCGGCGTCCCTCAATTTGTTGCAACACCACGCATGTGGCAAGCTCGGTGAGAATACCACGAATCTCGTCTTCGGACCGATGAAGACCACGAGAAAACTGGCCGTGTGATATGCCGCAGCCGTGTTACGCGGCTTCGGAAGTGGGACCTTCGCCTGTCGTCTCTTCCTCTTCTTCCCATTCGACTAGCGACGAAATCCCTTCGACGGCCGCTTGCAAGTATTCATAGATGGTTTCGCTCTCGATTGTTTCCATGAGTTCTTCGAGTTTCGCGACTACGTTCTCTACTTCTTCCGCGCCAATTTCCTCTTCAACTTCTTCCCATTCTTCCGCGGAATCGATTTCCGGATCGAACGGCTCGCTCATAACTTGCTCTCCAAAATAGTTTCGTTGCTATCGCCGCTGGCATGACAAATGGCGACAGATGAACAGAATGGAATATCGGCACGATCGGTCTGGTTGTTTAATCTCGCCTGCGTGGTCCGCGAAGGAACCTTGCGCCGTCCCTTCCGAGTTGGAATATTTCGACAACCACGTAGCGAGTTATTGGCTACGATATGGAAATTCGTCGTCTCGACGGTTGTCGTCTTGTTCATCGACGGAAAGCCCTAATTGTTCCAGGCGGCGATAAAACCGTGGCCGTGTCATGCCAAGTAACTCAGCAGCTTTGGTCTTATTTCCTCGAGCCTGTCGCAAGGCGCGTTCAATCGCTTCAAGCTCGATCCTGGCAAGAAATGCTTCCAGGTCAAACGATGGTGCAATCGCCGCCGGAACGCCTGATGCGAAGGCCGCCTGACGAACTCGGAGTGAAAGATCTTTCGGTTCGATAGTTGTTGTTTGGCATGATTCGTGTGCTGAGCGGATGACCTCGTGAAGCTCATCCAAGTTTCCTGGCCAAACATGACGCGCCAATAGCGCAAGCGTTTCAGGCGAGCAAGAACCGACTTGATGAGGGCTAGTTCTGTTCTCAGCTTCGAGAAATGCTTGGGCCAGTAAAGGTAGATCGCCAAGGCGGTCATGCAACGCGGGAAGGCGGATTTCAATCGTTGTCAATTGCATGGCCAAGTCGTGTCGGAAGCGATCTCGATGTGCCGCCAGTTCCAGCAATGGCTCACGCGCCGTACTAATGAGACGAAGTCGAGCATTCGCTGCGGAGATCTGTTGGCTCAGCAAGAGTTGAGCGTCGAGCGGCAACATATCGACGTCGGCTAGCATCAGGGTGATCGGCCCTGGCGGTGCGGTTCGTTGATCGAGTTGCCGAGCCAGCGCATCGCGCAGGGTTTCGCTGTCGAGCAATTCGCAGGCCAAGGGGAGAAACCGAAAACTTTCATCGGCAGTGCCGTAGTGAATCGTGCGCGCAACATGCGAGCGGCCACTGCCAGGAGGGCCTGTAACCAGCACGCTTTCTTGGCAGGCGATCGCGGCCCGCAGGCCGCGACGGGCGCGTTGAATTGCGGGATCATTGCCGAGCAAATGACTTAGTGCGAAACGACTTTGTTGACGCAGGCGAAACTGGCGAATTTGTTCGTGCAGCGCCTCGGAAGTAGCCGAATGTTCGATATCCAACGGTAATGTTGAGAGGTCTTCGCCGTCGACCACGACGATTAATCCGCCGGGTTGATTCTTTTCTCCCAGCGACAGGTAGTGTGCCCGACGATAAATCAACCTGTTGTTTGTTTCTCGACAAACCCAACCAGTCAACTTACGGCCGGCCATCGCGTCCGGCGCTGGCGCCAAACCCGACAGTTCGCTGGCGGGGCCATCGGGAACTCCGGCTGCATCATAGTCGAGTTGATAGCCAACGATCGATTCCGACTCGATGCCGACCCAGTCGGCGAGCGATTGATTGCAAAACAAGATCGTCCGGTCTGGCGCCAGGAAATAGATTGGCAGAGGCGCACTGCGCAACAAACGCAGGAGTCGGTTCGAAGTAGCGCGAGAAGGTGCCATCTGCTCCGTATCTTATCTCTCGTTGATACGATTTTCTACTCGGCCCAGACGGTGTGCCAAGCTGGTGTCACATGGGGTTGTTACCATTCGGTCGTGTTGATCAGACGAATACGTGGCTGCCGTGGCATGTCGTTAGACTACAAGCGGTTGCCACCCGCGGAAGGAGGAGCCTGGATATCTCGGACGGTTTCGCATCGGCATGGCCGACGCGATGAAAGTATTGCGGGATCATCCCGCCCGAGAGCCCAGCCTCGTTCCTTCTCGCGGACTTTTTTAACTTCGTTGCCTGTGGGCTGGTTCGCCTATTGTATTTTGCAGCCGGTTGCCGCAGTTCTGGCGGTACTTGTACGGCGGCTCCGCGACGAAACAACGCGAATTGTTAGCCAAGATGAGTGTCGCCGTCAGGCAGAGCCAACGTCGTCAGCGTGATTCTTCGACTTTGAACTGAGTCAAACGTACTTCGATATCGGAAATCGTCTCCGCCAACTCGCTCGGGGAATCTGCAGCGAACGATCGGCTAGCCCGAAGCAAACGACCGCTTAGAGTTCCCGGCGATACGCCAACGGCGATCACCAAGATCGCGGCAAGTATTGCCGCCAAGCCCGCTCCCAAACCGCCATCGGGATCGGTCAAGCGAGTTGCAGGCCGAAAATACATGGTGGCTACCACGCGCAGGTAGTACGCTGCGCTAATGGCCGCATTCAGGGCGCCAATAATTGCGAGCACGACAAACCAAGTGTGAATGCTACTGAGCCCAGTCGGCCGATCGACCGAAAGAGCGCCGAGGAAAAGACTGAGTTTGCCAAAGAATCCGGCGAGCGGGGGAATGCCGGCGAGGCTGAACATGAAGACAGCGAGTGTTAAGGCGATCACCGGGCGTGCTGTACCGAGTCCGGCCAGATCGTCGAGCGAACTGATATCACTTTCATCGTTGCCCAGGAAGGCGAACGCGGCAAATGTTCCGAGTGTCGCAATGACATACGTTACCAGATAAAAGAGAGTTGCGCCGAGTCCTTGCGACGAGGTAGCCTCTGCTCCGCCAATCCCGCCGGCAGCAACTGCCAGGCCGATTAGCAAGTAACCCGCATGCGCAATCGAGGAATACGCCATCAGTCGACGCACATTCGTTTGCCAGAGTGCAGTAACGTTTCCCACGGTCATTGTGATTGCGGCCAGCACGAGCAGGATCGTCCATCCGTTGGCTGCGATTGAAGGAGCCACGGCGGCCAAGAATCGGACCAATACCAAGACTCCGGCAATCTTCGGCACGACCGCCAACAGTCCGGCGTTTCCACTGCTTGCGCCTTGATAGACGTCGGGGGCGTAGAAATGAAACGGCACGGCCGCAATCTTGAATCCCAAGCCAGCCAACACGAGTAACATGGCGACGGGTATTAAGCCGCTAGCCACCGGATCGGCCCCTCCGGGTGTAGCAAGTGCGACTTGCAATTGTGAGAGTTGGGTACCGCCAGCGATTCCGTAAAGAAAGCTGAGACCGTAAAGGAATAAGGCTGAAGAGGCGATGCTGAGAAAGAAGTACTTCATTGCTGCTTCGTGGGGCGACGCACCTCGATGCCCGAGAAACAGCAGAATATACGTGGGGATCGATATCAATTCGAGTGAGACGAAAATCGTGACCATCTCACCCGTCGTACAACTGAGCATCAGCCCAGCCACGATGAGCAACAGTGCGCCAAGGTATTCGGTGCGCAGCCCGTCGTTTGTCGCGCGGCTGGAGAGCAAGACCAGTAGCAAACCGCTGAGCCAGGCAAGCCAACGCATCGAATGGCCGATTGCATCGACAAGCAGAGGGCCGCTGGTATCGAAGAGCGGCTGATTGCTATAGACTTTCAGCGACGTGTCCTGGTTGTAAAGGGCGAACGCCACGAAGAGCATGCCCACAATCGCGAACAAACGCCAGGGGCCCTGACCCGATGTGAATGCACCCGCCACAAAAATCCACGCGGCCATCACGACCAGGATGATCTCAGGTATTAGCAGGCGAAAGGTATCAGAGTTAACGTCGGGGAGCATCTTTATTCGCGTCTGAATGGGGCGACAATTGATGGGCGAGCGAGGGCAGCGAGAGAGAGAAATCCGGCTGACTCCGTGTTACTTCCACAGCGATTGGCCGCAGCCCATGCGCTTCGATGATACCTTGGCGATAGACCTGCTCGGCCTGAGCGGTTGTTTGATCCAAGGTTGGTGCCATAGGCGCCAGGAAAGTGCCGGGGCGAATTCCAATCCACACGATGAACACGACTAACGGCGTCAACGCTGCTACCTCATGGATCCGAAGGTCCAGTATGGTTGTGTGCTCATCGGAGCTGGGCTCGCGCGTAGGCCCGAAGAATATTTTCTGAATCAGCAACAGCATATACCAGGCGCCCAAAATCACGCCGGAAACGGCGAGGACGGCGATTGTCATATATTGCCAATCGAGCCCCGCGGGATTCACACCGCGCGCCCTTTGGAACATGCCAATGAGCAGCAGGAATTCACCGGCAAAGCCATTGAGCCCAGGAAGCCCGATGCTCGAGAACGTGAAGACGAGCATGAAGAACGCCAGCACGGGGGTGGTGCGGGCCATGCCGCCTAACTCGCCTATTTGTCGCGTATGATAGCGCTGGTAGATCATGCCGACACAGGCGAACAGGCCACCGGTCGATAGACCATGATTGATCATTTGCAGCGCGCCACCTTGTACGCCCAGTCGATTCAACGCAAAAAGCCCAAGCATACAAAAGCCGAGATGACTCACGCTGCTATAAGCGATCAGGCGTTTTACGTCCTTTTGCGCCAGTGCGACCAAAGCACCATAGAGAATGCCGATGACGGAAAGCCAGAGTAGAAACGGCATGCATCGGACCGTGGCATCGGGAAGCATCGGAATGCTGAACCGCAAGAAACCATAAGTTCCAATCTTCAACAACACGCCCGCGAGGACAACGCTGCCAGCGGTCGGCGCTTGAACATGGGCCAGCGGCAACCAAGTGTGAAGCGGAAAGAGTGGCACCTTGATGGCAAAGCCGGCAAATAGTGCAAGGAAGATGAACACCTGAAGCCGAGTATCAATGGCATGGCTTGCGTCTGCCATGAGTAACTGGGTTAACTCGGGGATTCCGAAGACCAACTGCCCGTTGGCGGCGTGTTGGCTGGCTTGAAGGACGATTGTCAGCAGGCCGAGGAAAGTGAGCACGCTGCCAGCCAACGTAAACAAAAAGAATTTAACGGCGGCGCGCCGACGATCTTCGCTGCCCCAAATTCCAATGAGGAAAAATAGGGGGATCAACGTGAATTCGAAGCAGACATAGAACAAAATAATATCGCGAGCGGCAAACACGCCGAGCATTCCGGCTTCCAATAACAGCAACAGTGCGTAGAAACCTGCCGCGCCCTGACGGATCGAATCCCAACTGACGAGCACGCAAGTTACTGTTAATAATGCAGATAATCCAAAGAGCCACACGCTAAGTCCATCGAGACCGACGCGCAAGCGGATGTCGAACCCTGAGTCGGCGCCGAGCCAACTAAGATTGGCAGTGGCGAACGGTTCGACGCCGCCCGGAAACCGAAAGACCAATGTGCCGACTGTGAGCAGAGTAAGCAGGCTGGTAATTAGAGCGCTTTGGCGCGCGGTCGTCGCACCTCGTGCGCCGGCAAGTACCGCCAACGCTGCGCCGATCAGCGGCAGCGTCAGGGAGATCAGCAGTAGTTTCGAACTGTCGAGCAAAGCGAATCTCTCTTAGAAAAACATCGATTTAAGCAGCAGCACACCTGCCATGATCAGAAACCCGAGCACCATGAACGAGGCGTAATAATGAACCAGGCCGGTTTGCATGGTACGCAAGCAGCGTCCAACGGCGACAGGGATGTGGCCGCAGAAATCGACCAAGCCATCGACGACGAACCGATCGGCAAAATACAATAATTTGGCAAACGCCCAAAGCGGCAAGACGATCAGCAGCATGTATGCATGATCAAGGAAAAACTTTCCATAAGAAAGCGAATAACAATAGCGCAGCGGCCAAGCTCGGGCCAGCCAGGCAGCTTCTTTGCGATCGCCTAGAAAAAAGAACGCGGCCACAGCAATGCCGGAAAACGCCACGATGGTGCTTACGGCTGCAACGTCGCCGTGAAACGCGTGTAAATTCGCCAGGCTGGCACGCATCGGTTCGATTGCAAGCGATGGCGTGCGGACGAGGAAGTCGGCAAACGGATGGTGCCAGAAACCAACGATCGTGGCGAAAAAAGCGAGCACACACAGCGGGCCGACCATGGCAACAGGTGATTCGTGAGCATGATGGCCTGCCTCGGCTGGAATCTCTTCGCTCCCAAAAAACGTGAGGAAGAACGCGCGGAACGTGTAAACGGCGGTCAGAAATGCTGTAAACAATCCAGCGTAATACAGAATGGCGAACGTGTGGTGGTGATGCGCTTGCTCATGCACCGAGGCAAGCACGGCATCTTTGCTCCAAAACCCGGCGAAGGGATAGACGCCCGAAAGCGCCAAGCAGCCAATGAGAAATGTGCCGCAGGTCCAAGGCATGAGACGCCGCAGGCCCGAAAAGCGTCGCATATCGATCACGCCGCCCATGGCATGCATGACGCTACCCGCGCCGAGAAAGAGCAGCGCCTTGAAAAACGCATGGGTGAAGAGATGAAACATGCCAGCGACAATGCCGACGACCGAACCTGTGCCGAGCGCCAGGAACATGTAGCCGAGTTGGCTGATGGTTGAATAGGCCAGCACCCGCTTCAAGTCGGTTTGGGTGATTGCGATCAAACCAGCAAGCAAAGCCGTGAAGCCGCCAATACAAGCCACCACGGTGCGCGCTTCGAGCG
>JAGQOS010000589.1 GCA_020427265.1 Planctomycetales bacterium | reverse complement strand
CGTGTAGAGCAGCGTGGCGCGGAATCGTCCCGATTCCTTCACCTCGACATCCCATGTGATGCGATCGTCGGTTGATTTCCAGTTGGTGAAAAAGGAACAGTTCGGCGCGCCGGCGCTGCGTTGGATCTTGCCGTGTGGCACGCCGTCGCGGGCCGGCAACGGTGTGAGCTTGGCAAAGCCGACGGTAAAGGGCCGCTCGTCTTTGCCCCAATCCGATTTCACTTCTTGCAGCATCGCCTGGGCTGCCGTGTGCATTTGGCTGGCGATCTGCGGATGCTCCTTCGCCACATCGCGGCGTTGGCCGGGGTCGGCGACCATGTCGAACAGTTTGCCCGACGTATCGAGTCGATAACGCTGCGACCGCACACTCACTTTGCCGCGGTAAAAATTGTAATAGAGCCGCTCGGGCCAGGTGGCGTTGTCGCCGGTTAGCAGCGGCTTAAGGCTTTTGCCATCGAGCGGCTTGTCGGCGATCGCCGGCACGTTGACATTGGCCAGTTCGGCTAGCGTCGGCAGTAAATCGATCGCGCCGGCGATCTGGGTAACTTTCTTGCCGGCGGCGATTTTTCCCGGCCAGCGCATCAACATTGGCACACGCACGCCGCCCTCGTCGTGCGAGCCTTTGCGCCCTTTCATGTCGTCGTTCCAGCGATAGCTATTGGGACCGTTGTCGCTGAAATAGAGTACGATTGTATTTTCGGCCAGCTTGAGTTCGTCGAGCTTCGCCAACACACGGCCAACGTTCCAGTCGATATTCTCGCACATCGCCAGCGCCGCGCGTGTCTTGGGGATTTCTTCTCGATCGGGGTCGCGATGAAGTTTGCCGAGCTGCTTGTCGGCAAAGCGGTCCCAATAGGCGTCGGGCACCTGCATGGGCGAATGGGGCGTGCAGTACGGCAAATAGCAGAAGAAAGATTGTTGGCGATTAGCTTCGATAAACGCAATCGCGTGGTTGGTCAGATCGTCGGTAATGTAGCCGTCGCCTTGAACGCGTTGTCCGTTGTGTTCGAGAGGCGGCGAGAAATAATCGCCCCAGTGTCCCGAACAAAATCCATAATATTCATCGAAGCCGCGATGGTTCGGGTGATAGGGGGCCTGCATGCCGTTGTGCCATTTGCCGAACGCCCCGGTCGCATAGCCGGCGGCGCGAAATACATCGGCGATCGTGCGTTCATTATAATTCAATCGTTCCTGGCCGGTCGAAACTCCGCGGACGCCGCCACGCGGATGGTAGCGGCCTGTGAGTAGTTCGCCGCGTGTCGGCGCGCAGACAGGGCAGACAAAAAAGCGATCGAAGATCGCGCCGTCGCGAGCTAACGAATCGATGTGCGGCGTGCTGATGTTCGTGTTTCCGTGCACGCTCAAATCGCCCCACCCTTGATCGTCGGCCAGAATGATAACGATATTGGGTCGGCTATCGGCCGCATCGGCGCGA
The DNA here is from genome assembly GCA_020427265.1 of Planctomycetales bacterium. Taxonomy (GTDB): domain Bacteria; phylum Planctomycetota; class Planctomycetia; order Pirellulales; family JAGQOS01; genus JAGQOS01. The sequence goes on along the minus strand of JAGQOS010000589.1, from coordinate 1,247 downwards.
ACGGCGAAGGACACAAGCAGGGTCAAAGCCGCAATCCATTTCCAGCTGCCTAGTATTGTTTGTTGGCTCATGGCGATTTCTTTCTGTAGCGAGATCTCGTTGATTCATGTCGAGGGCTCGTCCCCCGTCGTTTGCATAGAACGCAGCCAATTGTGCCTGACCGCCAATTCGTGGTCAAATTTGCCGTGAAATACGACGAATTTGCCCCCAATACAATAAGCAAATTGTTTGCTAAAATGCCCCGTTTCCTATGGATTCCCGTTCCGGGCGAGTCGTTCGCCGCTGTCGGATGCCCCAGTTTCAGAAAATCGCGATCATCGGTGTCGGCCTCATTGGCGCTTCGATCGGTTTGGCCGTGCGCAAGCGGCGACTGGCCGCCGAAGTGGTTGGCATTGGGCGGCGCACGTCGAGTTTGCGCAAGGCGAAGAACGTGGGCGCGGTCGATCGCACCACGACCAAGCTGGCCAGTGGCGTTCAGGACGCCGATCTGGCGATCGTTTGCACCCCGGTCGGCGCTATCGCCGAGATCGTGGCTCAGGTGGCTGCTGCCGCTCCGAACTGTCTGATTACCGACGCAGGCAGCACGAAAGAACAGCTCGTCGCAGAGATCGAATCCCGAGCCGATACGGTCATTCGATTTGTGGGCAGCCATCCGCTAGCCGGCGCCGAGTGTAGCGGTCCTGAGCACGGACAGGCCGATTTGTTCAAAAATCGCACGGTGGTTGTCACTCCTACGTCGCGCACGGCGCTGTCGGACAAGGAGACGATTACCAAATTTTGGAAGAAATTGGGCGCGCAGATCGTTGAGCTGACTCCGGCTAAACATGATGAGGCGCTCGCGGCGACCAGCCATTTGCCGCATTTGGCCGCTGCGGCGATTGCAGCATCGACACCCGAGCGATACCTTCAGTTGGTTGCGACTGGCTGGGCCGATACCACGCGGATCGCCGCCGGCGATGCGGATCTTTGGCGGCAAATCTTTTTTGCCAACCGTTCACATGTGTTGGCTGCAATGGATACGTTCGAGGGGCACTGGAAGGCTTTTCGCTTGGCGATTGAGCTTGGCGATGGCGATAAACTTACGACACTTTTGACAGAGGCGAAACGGATTCGCGATGCTTTGGGAAATTGATATCTATCCGAAGTCGGGTGAACCCGACCGCACGGCCGACGCAATTCGCGCCGAAGCCGCCGACCTGGGATTGCCTTCCGACCTGGGCGTCAGCGCCGCACGAGGCTATCTGCTT
>JAGQOS010000588.1 GCA_020427265.1 Planctomycetales bacterium | reverse complement strand
GGCAACCTTTTGCTCAATCCGGTCGTCGAGATCGCTGATTTGCTCCCAAGCCGACTCTAGATCAAGCCCGCTGTGCATGACTTGAATCCGCAAATGATCTTCTTCGTTGATCATCACGCTAAACTGCTCATCGTCGCCGATCGCCACTCCGCGAGCGCCTTCTCTTTCGGCATGCTCGCGACTGATTAGTTGCCGCTCAACGAGGAATTGCCGATCGATCTCTTCGAGCTTGCTGACGTCGACATAGGTAATAGGAACCTGGCTCTCGATCGCGCCAACACGCTTGCGCAACTGACGTTCGATTTCGACCTTATCCGACTCGCTGGCGCGGCTGATGAACGGAAATTCAGCCAGATTACGCGCCAGACGGATGCGACTGCTAATAACAATGTCGGATTCCGGGCCCGAGCCACGTAGCCATTCGCCGATATGCTGCGCCAAGTCGTTAAGTTCCACGCGTCGAACCTCCTTACTCTTCCGTTGAATTCTGGGGCTTTGGGGCTGGCGCGTTTTCTTCGGCCTCCTCGAGCGCCTTGATCGCGTCGCGCAATTCCGACGCACGCTCGTACTCTTCTCGCTGCACGGCTTCCTTCAATTCACGGCGTAGGCGAATCAGTTCGGTCTGCGTCTTCTGATCGCCAGCGGCGCGTTTGGGTACTTTGCCGACATGCAGTGTTTCGCCATGAATATTTACGATGAGCGGATCAAGCTCGTCGGCGAAAAAACTGTAATCGTTGGCGCATCCAAGACGTCCCTCTTTGCGGAACTCGAGTTTTTTTTGACACGCTTTGCGCTCGAGCCGAGCCAACTCTTCCGCCGTTTCGCCCACGGCCATCTGCTGCGCCAGCATGCCACTCAAATTTCCCACGGCGGGTTCCACTTCCTCGCTGGGCGTTTCCGTCAAGTAGTTACGAGCGCAACTTTCGCACAGGTGAACCTCCTGCGGTTTGCCGCTAGTCAGTTCGGTGATGTGAAAGGTTGCCGGCTTTTCGCACTGCTGGCACTTCATGGCCAAGCTACTCCTGTGCCGCGTCGCACACGGCATCACGAAAGAAAAGAGTCGATCGAGAACCAAGTCGGCCACTCCTTGCCGACCCCATGGATATTCTATGCCACGACCGGGCTCTAAGCCTAGTGAACGATTGCGATTCTAATCCGGCCTAGAGGACTGTCAAGGTGAGCGGAACTTGTGGTAAGCTGACTAATGGAAACAAGTAACGCAATCGATTGCCCTTCCCTTCCCTGTTAGAAAATCGAATCATCCGGCGGCTCGTCGGTTCGTGTGCCATGGCTCATCATCCCGATTTTGATACTTTTTCCCGAATTGCCGCCGATGTTGATCTTGTGCCGGTCTATCGCCGGCTAACAAGCGATGCCTTGACCCCGGTCACCGGATTTGCGGCGATCGACGACGGCGAGACCGCCTGCCTCTTTGAGAGCGTGGTTGGCGGCGAGAAAGTCGGTCGCTACAGTTTTCTTTCCTCGCGACCTTTCTTGCGTATGGAAGCCCGCGGCGATCAAGTGTCGGTCGACATTCGAGGCGAAACCAAATCGTTCACTTGCGCCGATCCGTTGGTCGAACTGCAACAACGGGTCAAGGCGATTCGCGCTGCCACGGTGCCAGAGCTCCCGCCGTTTGTGAGCGGCGCCATCGGCTATGCTGGCTACGACACGGTGCGCTACACGGAGAGCTTGCCGAACGCACCGGAGGACGATCGCCAACTGCCTGACCTGGCGTTTGCTTTTTACGACCACATGGTCGTGTTTGACAATGTAAGCAAGACGGTATTTGTAGTCGCGATGGCTCGCGTCGATGGCACGCATGGCGAATTACGCGAGGCCTACGACGAGGCGGCCGGCCGAGTCGATCAGTTGGTCGAACAGCTTAGCAGCCCTGCAGCCCATTTGCCGCCGGCCGACATTTCGACGGCCGGCGAAGTCAATCGCGCATACGAGTCGAATTTCACAAAGGAAAAGTTTGAACAGGCCGTGCGCGATTGTGTCGAGTACATTCGTGCGGGTGACATCTTTCAAGTGGTCATCAGTCAACGGTTGGCCATGGAAACTGACGCCGCCCCGCTGGAAATTTACCGGACACTGCGCGTGGTGAATCCTAGCCCCTTCATGTTCTTCTTGCGCACGAGGGGCACAACGCTCATCGGCAGTTCGCCCGAAGTAATGGTGCGCGTGGTCGATGGCCGTGTAACCGTGCGGCCGTTAGCCGGAACCCGCCCTCGCGGAAAAACCGACGAAGAAGATCGACTGCTTGGCGAGCAGTTGCTGGCCGATCCGAAGGAACGCGCCGAACACGTGATGCTTGTCGATCTGGGCCGCAACGACGTGGGCCGAGTCGCCAAGTATGGCTCGGTCGAGATTTCCGACGTGATGACGATCGAACGATATAGCCACGTGATGCATATCACATCGAACGTGGAAGGAACTTTGTGTGACGGTACCGATGCGTTCGACGCGCTGCGTGCTTGCCTACCGGCCGGAACGGTTTCGGGCGCGCCAAAGGTACGGGCAATGGAAATCATCGACGAAATCGAGCCGCACCGCCGCGGTCCCTACGCCGGTGCGGTCGGCTACGTCGACTTCAATGGCAACATGGACACCTGCATCGCTCTACGGACGATGGTGATGCAGGGCAACCGAGTTTACGTTCAAGCGGGCGCAGGCATCGTGG
>JAGQOS010000587.1 GCA_020427265.1 Planctomycetales bacterium | reverse complement strand
GGTGTCGCCGCGCACGAAAATCTCACGGCCCCCGGCACGGATCTGTTTGTCCTGGAAGCGACGCCTAACGTGCCGCCGCCGGAAGACTTTGTCGAAACCGTGCTTGTGCTCGAATCGAACACCGGCAAACCGAAGGCGATCCCCAAGTCGAAGTGGGCGCCGGGAACGCCGTTGGCCATGGGCGTGCGCGATCGAGCGAAGCCGGGCGATTGCAAGATTAACATCAATGGCGACGCCCAGAAGCTGGGCGAGCCGGTCGCGCGAGGATTCCTGAAGGCCTGCCGGTTCAACGGCGATTCTTCTTCGTCCGGCGAAGCCTTAGAGATCGATCCCCAGCAAAGCGGAAGGCTTCAATTGGCACGCTGGCTCACGCACGAGCAGCACCCGCTCACGGCGCGCGTAATGGTCAACCGTGTGTGGTCGCATCTGTTCGGCGACGGGATCGTGGGCACGCCCGACGACTTTGGCGTGTACGGCGAAGCGCCAACGCATCCGCAGTTGCTCGACCATTTGGCGACTCGCTTTCGGGCCGATGGCTGGTCGATGAAGCGGCTGATTCGCTCGATCGTGTTGAGCCGCGCGTATCAACTCAGCAGCCTCGCCAGCGCCGAGCAGTTCCAACGCGACCCGGAGAACCGATGGCTGGCTCGGCATCGCCGGCGGCGGTTGGATGCGGAATCGCTGCGCGACAGCATGTTGCTGGTTGCTGGTCAGTTGGATTTGGCGCCGGGCGATGGTTCGCTCATTCGGCATCGCGACATTCTCGTCAACCTGGCGGGCAACTTGCACGAGCCGAGCAACCACCGTAGCGTTTACCTGTGTTATCTGCGCAATTCGCCGCCGCCGGAACTCGCCGCTTTCGACCTGCCCGATTTTACGACGACGATTGGCCGCCGGCACGTGAGTACGCAGCCGCGACAGGCTTTGCACTTGTTCAACAATCCATTTGTCATCGAACAAGCGCGCTTGCTGGCCGCACAAGTGGTCGATGCAGCGTCAGACGATTACCAGCGCGTGCGCTGTGCTTATCAGCGCGCACTGGGTCGCGACCCCGCCGCCGAGGAAACGCAACAGGCGGTTGAACTTGTGCATGATATTTCCGCCGTGACGAAATCCGCCGACGGCGCCTGGGGCGGCTTTTGCCAGGCCTTGTTCATGAGCAATGAGTTCCGCTATGTGGACTGAGCGCGCCGCGAAACTCGAGGCCGCCGCGCGGCCGCGATAAGAAAAGTTAGGCTGAGGATCCCCTTATGAATCATTCTCGCCGCGACATGCTGCGAAACGTATCCTGCGGATTCGGCTACCTGGCGCTGCAGTCGCTTTGCGGCCGTCCGGCGATGGCTGGAGGGCTGGCCGCGCTCGCGCAACAGGTTCCGCCCATCGCCCCTCGGGCGAAGCGAGTGATCTTTCTGTGCATGAGCGGCGGGCCGGCGCAGCTCGATACGTTCGACTACAAACCGCAAACCGGCAAGGGTGACAAGAAGCACCCTGGTTCGGTGTTCGAGTTTTCGCAATACGGCGAGAGCGGGCTGTGGATTTCGGAGTTGTTGCCCGCAACGGCGCGGCATGCCGATCGGCTCTGCGTGATCAACGGCATGCATGCCGACACGGGCATTCACGCGCAATCGTTTTTGCAGTTGCATACGGGCGATCGACTGCGCGAACGTCCGAGCATGGGGTCTTGGATCACCTACGGGCTAGGCACGGAAAACCAGAACTTGCCCGGGTTTATCAGCTTGAATACGTCGAAACGGTCGGTCTATTCCAGCGCCTTTTTGCCGTCGGCCTTCAATGGCACGCCGATCGGCGTGAACGGCGAAGATATGGGCCAGGCCACGATTCGCAATGTCGACAGCGATCATTTGTCGGTTGCCGCCAAACGTCGGCAACTCGATTTCGTACAGGCGATGAATCGCCGGCACTTTGTCGAGCGCGCCGGCGACACACAACTTGAAGGCGTGATCGAAGCGATGGAACTCGGCTTCCGGATGCAGTCCGAAGCGCCGGAATTGCTCGATCTCAGCACGGAATCGCAGGCCACGCTCGACCGCTATCGTGTGGGACAACAGAAGGAAGCGGTCGGCACTTGCCGTAGCACCGACTTCGGCCGGCAGTGCCTGTTGGCCAGGCGTTTTGCCGAAGCCGGCGTACGGTTCATCGAAGTGAACCACGGCAGTTGGGATCAGCACAAGAATCATCGTCGCGACCTGCGGGCGAATTGCGAAGCGACCGACGCGCCAATCGCCGCGCTACTCGATGATCTTTATCTACGAGGCATGCTCGACGAAACGCTGGTTGTCTGGGGCGGCGAATTCGGCCGGCCCGGGCTCACACCCGAAGACGGCAAGGACGAAACCGGCCACAACGCGCGCGGGTTCACGTTCTGGCTCGCGGGCGGCGGCGTGAAGGGAGGCTACGTGCACGGCAAGACCGATCCCACCGGCTCGCGCGCTGTGGAGGGGAAAGTTCATTTCCGAGACTTGCACGCCACGATTCTGCATCTGCTGGGATTGCCGCCGAATGAGCTAACTTATCATTACGCCGGCCGCCAACATCGGCTCACCGGGCCCGAAGGGGGCCAGGTGGTTCAGGAACTATTTAGTTAGTTCGGAATCAAGCGCTGAACAACTCGCCGATCGGTTCCCCGCGATCGGTGATCGGCACCGGCCGATCTCCATGATAGAGGTTCTTCGTGTAATCGACCCCCAT
>JAGQOS010000586.1 GCA_020427265.1 Planctomycetales bacterium | reverse complement strand
CGCATCGCAAGGGAACGACTCCCAAGTTGAGGAATAGCGCACCTGTCGTTGTTAGTTGAGTTTGGTCTGCTCGATCGCCTGTAGGCAGGCTGCTCGCTGCGAGGCTTCGCCTCGTCGTGGGGCATGCGATCGAGAGCCAGACAGGTTTCCTTGTTCCAGCGCGCTCTTTGTTTGGCCGCCATTTTTCGGTCAGGGGCGCGAATTTAAAGATTTGGGAGGATGCAATGAAGGGTCTCACACAGAAAGTACAACGTTTCCTCGTCTCGGAAGATGGCCCCACCGCGGTTGAATACGCCGTGATGCTGGCCCTGATCGTGATCGTCTGCTTGACGGCGATTCGCTCGATCGGTCAACAGGCCGCTGGCACGTTCCAAGACGTTGCCGCCGAGCTGTAAACGACTGCAATATCCGGCGTTGCCGCGTCCCCGCTCGTCGGGGGCGCGGCTCGTCGTGTATTGAGCGAAAGGAAAACGATGTACCAGTTCCTGCCTGTCGAATCGACTTCCGCCGCCATGGAGCTCGCGTGCTACTTTTGCACGGTGCTCGGCGCGCTGTTGAGCTGCCTGACCACGCTGCGCGCGTAAGCGGCGTGTGGAAGTACTCGATTCCTGCGCCCTAGGCGGATCCGGCCCGTTTCTCGGGAAACGACTCCTTCGTCGTTGCCCGGGCGCCGCGCCCGACCTGCCTGTTGGCGATTGGCCCCGTCTTCGCCCGAAGACATCGCCGCAAGCGAACTTAAGATTCGCCTCGAGATTCAATGGAGATATTAGTCATGTCGCTTGATTCGGAAGTCATGCAAACGATTGCCCAGAACTGGGTTATTTGGTTTGTCACGATCGTCCTCGTCGTGGCTGCCGTGATCGATGGTAAGCAACTCCGCGTGCCCAACTGGCTGACCTATCCGATGGTGATTTCCGGTTGGATATACGGCGTCGCCTTCTCGCCCTATGCCGGCTGGGAAGGCCTTGGCTACAGCCTGGTTGGCACCATTGTAGGGCTGGCCGTGCTGCTGCCGGCTTATGCTATTGGCGGCATGGGCGCCGGCGACGTCAAACTGATGGCCGGCGTGGGCGCCTGGCTCGCCGCCTTCGGCGCCTGGCAGGGCGTGGGCGATACGTTCTTCGCCTTCTGTGTCTCGGCCGTCGTCGGCGGTGTGATCGCCGTGGGCATGGTCCTGTGGACAAAGACCTGGAGCAAGCATTTCGGTCAGTTCTTCTCGATCTGGCAAGAGATTATATCGATTCGAAATCCCGAAACGCTTGCCACGATCGCCGCCGAACGCAAGAGCACGATGTTTCTGTTGCCGTATGGAATTCCGATGGCGATCGGAACGATCGCTTACTTCGCCTGGATGGGAATGCTGCTATGAACTTGCCTTGCGATGAGCGCGAAACAGCTGGTGCTGTCGTTGCTGCCGAGCAACGAAATCGGTCCGGCCGGTATTTTAGATTGCATAAACTCTGCCGATCTTGCCGAAGAGATCGACGAGGGGCTGCCGCCGTTGAGTTCGCGCTGGTTGCACCTGTGTTCTTCCTGCTCGTATTTGGCATGATCGAATACGGCCGGATGGTCATGGTCCAGCAGATTCTCACGAACGCATCCCGGGAAGGGGCTCGCAAGGCCGTTATCGAAGGCACCAGTTCAACCGATGTTCAGGCTGCCGTGCAGCAATACCTAACCGACGCGTCGATTAGCGGCGCGACTGTGACGGTAACAAGCACAGCGCCAGTTGCTCCGGATTACGCCGATTCGATGACTGTTGACGTCGAAATCCCTTTCAGTCAAGTAAGTTGGTTGCCGACGCCAATGTTCTTAGGTAGCAAGCAGATGACTGCCTCGAGCACGATGCGCAAAGAAACCGTGAATTAGCGCACCGGTCTCGCGTTGCTTGGAACAATCGGCCGACAACAACCACCTTTATCCTTGGGGGGGGCAATGCGTCCCAAATCGATGCTACTGTTGGCGCTCGCGCTTGGCTGCGGGCTTGTTGCCTCGATCGGCATCAGCCAGGTCATGGACAAGCGCTCCAAGCAAACCGGTCCGGCTGCGCCGGAAACCGAGTCGATCTACGTTGCGCTCTCCGATATCAATCTGGGCGACACGATCAGCGCCGAAATGCTCGAACTGCAGGATTGGCCCAAGGACAAGATTCAACCCGGCGCCGTCCGCGAGATCGACGAAGTCGTGGGCCGCAAACCCCGGACGAAGATCTATCAAGGCGATCCGATTCTCGAAGCCAAGCTTGTCTCGGCCGACGCGCCCGACGCGCCGAGTGAGCAAATTCCGCCCGGATATCGCACGTTTGCCGTCAAAGTGACCGAGGAGGCTGGTACGGCTGGTTTGGCCCGTGCTGGCGACCGCGTCGACGTGCAACTCTTCGTCAAGAAGGACGAACGCAAGAATATCCCCGAGACGAAAGTCCATACGATTCTAGAAAACGTCCGGGTTTTTGCTGTCGATCAGGTGTTTCGTCGCGGAACCGAGCAGGAAGAAGGCGGGATGATCGCCAAGACGATCACGCTCGTGATCACGCCGCGCGAATCGTCGATGCTCAACTTGGCCGCAGGAGTTGGCGACATTCGACTCGTTCTCCGTAACCCGGATGATGAATTGGCGAGCGAAGAGAGCGAAGTGACGATGGAAGACCTCTTCGCCAACAGCAGCAAAGCCGACGAGTCTGCCGAGCGGGGAGAGACGGAAGACGAAGGCGAAGAGAAATCGGGCCTGGC